>JBKPDG010000177.1:0-9753 GCA_046727755.1 Actinomycetota bacterium | reverse complement strand
TGGAGGAGCGAGGGACCGTCGTACCACTCCATGTTGAGCGAGCGTTGGACGACGTTGTCCCCGTGCAGCGCCGAGATCGGGATGAACGTCAGGTCCGTGATGTCGAGCCGGCTCGCCCAGTCGGTGAACTCTTCTTTGATGTCGTCGAACACGTTCCGTTCGTAGTCGACCAGGTCCATCTTGTTCACGCACAGCAGCAGGTGCGGGATCCGCAAGAGCGACGCGATGAACGCGTGCCGCTTCGACTGCTCGAGGATGCCCTTGCGGGCATCGATCAGGATCAGCGCCAGGTTGGCCGTCGACGCACCGGTCACCATGTTGCGCGTGTACTGAATGTGGCCGGGTGTGTCGGCGATGATGAACTTCCGCTTCGGCGTCGCGAAGTACCGGTACGCCACGTCGATCGTGATGCCTTGCTCCCGCTCTGCCCTCAGCCCGTCGGTCAGAAGCGCGAGGTCCGTGTACTCGTCGCCACGTTCGCGACTCGTACGCTCGATCGCCTCGAGCTGGTCCTCGAGAATCTGCTTCGAGTCGTAGAGCAGACGGCCGATGAGCGTGCTCTTGCCGTCGTCGACGGACCCTGCGGTGGCCAGCCGCAGCAGCTCCACTAGAAGTACCCCTCGCGCTTCCGGTCTTCCATCGCCGCCTCGGAGAATCGATCGTCGGCGCGAGTGGCGCCGCGCTCGGTGATCCGGGACGCGGCGATCTCCACGACGATCTCGTTCGCGGTGGCGGCGCCGGATTCGACCGCGGCCGTGCAGCTCATGTCGCCGACGGTCCGGAACCGCACGGTGGCCTCGAACGGCTCCTCGCCGTCCAGCATCGGGAGATATGGCCCGACCGCCATGAGCATCCCGTCCCGGCGGAACACCTCGCGCCGGTGCGCGTAGTAGATCGAGGGGAGCTCGACGCCATCGGCAGCGACGTACTGCCAGATGTCCAGCTCGGTCCAGTTCGACAGCGGGAAGACGCGCAGGTGCTCGCCGGTCCGGTGCCGTCCGTTGTAGAGGCTCCACAGTTCCGGCCGCTGGTTCTTCGGGTCCCATTGACCGAACTCGTCCCGGTGCGAGAACACGCGCTCCTTCGCCCGGGCCTTCTCCTCGTCGCGGCGGCCACCCCCGAAGACGGCGTCGAAGCGGTTCTCTGCGATCGTCTCGAGCAGTACCGAGGTCTGCAGGCGGTTCCTCGATGCCCCGGGGCGATCCTCGACGACGCGCCCGGCGGCGATGGCGTCCGGGACGGAGGCGACGACGAGCCGGACGCCGAGCTCTGCGATCCGCCGGTCGCGGAACTCGAGCGCCTCGGGGAAGTTGTGTCCGGTGTCGACGTGCATGACCGGGAACGGGATCCGGGCGGGCGTGAACGCTTTCTCGGCCAGCCGGAGCATCACGGCCGAGTCCTTTCCACCGGAGAACAGCAGCACGGGGCGTTCGAACTCGGCAGCTACCTCGCGAATGATGTGGATTGATTCGGATTCAAGCGCATCGAGGTGCGACAGCTGCCGGTGTCCCCGGCCGACGTGGGCCAGTGGGGTCGGGTCGGGAGCGGTCATCGTCGAGAGCAGCCTACGTGTGTAGGCCGCACTCGATCTTGTCCGTGCCCGCCCAGCGACCGGCGCGTGCGTCCTCGCCGTTGCCGACGGGGTGACTGCACGGCCAGCAGCCGATCGATCCGTAGCCGCGATCAGCCAGCGGGTGCACGGGAAGATCGCGGTCGCGGACGTAGCCCTCGACATCGAGATCGGTCCAACCTGCGATGGGGTTCACCTTCACCAACCCTCGCCCGATGTCGTAGGACACGATTGGTGTGTTCGCCCGGGTCGGTGCTTCGACCCGTCGCAGGCCCGTCATCCACGCCGCCTTGCCCTCCAGCGCACGCGCCAGCGGCTCGACCTTGCGCAGGGCGCAGCACCCGTCCGGGTCCCGCTGCCAGAGGTTGTCCGGTGCGACCTCGGGCTCCATGACGCGCAGGTTGAGGCCGTAGCGGCGACGGACCTCGTCGACGTACCACAGGGTCTCGGCGAAGTGGTACTGCGTGTCGAGAAACACGACCTCGATCTCGGGCGCCACCTGCGCCGCGACGTCGATGAGCACGCAGTCCTGGAACGACGCCGCCAGCACGAGATCGTCGCCGTACTGGTCCCACGCCCAGCCGACCACGGCCGACGCGGGTGCTGACTCGAGCGACACCGACACGTCGGCGAGCTCGGTCAGGTCGGGGATGGGCGCCGCCGTTGTGGTCATGTGGCGCACTCGCTGGCGCCGACGTCCTTCTCGTACGGCCCGGTCTCGTCGAAGTCGACGTAGAACTCGGGTGCCTCGTCGGGCGTCGGGAACTCATCGAGGTCCTTGACGGCGGTCCCGACCGCGGCGGCGCCGCCCGATCGCTCGAGCCACTCGCCGAACGTCTCACCCGCGCTCCGCTCGCCGGCGAACTTGCCCACGATGCGAACGACGGCCTCCGACGCCCGCTTGGCCGGCAGCTTCGCCGCCTTCTCGCCGAACGCGACCTCCATATGACCGACCTGGCCGCCGAGCAGCATCTGGTACCCGGGGGCGGCCCGGCCGTGGGCGCGGCGCTCGATGCCGACGAAGCCGATGTCGGAGATGTGGTGCTGACCGCACGAGTTCGTGCAGCCCGAGATGTTGACGCGTACTCCGCCGACGTCCGCCAGGCCGGCGTTCTCGAGCGCCGACCCGATGTCGTCGGCGAGGCCGCGCGACTGCGTGACCGCGAGGTTGCACGTGTCGGCGCCCGGGCATGCCACGACGTCGCGGGCGAGCTCGGCGCCCGGCTCTGCCATCCCGATGGCGGCGAGACGCGCGTGCAGGTCGGCGAGCTGGTCCTCGCGCAGCCCGCGGAGCGCAAAGTTCTGCCGGTTCGTGACGCGCACCTCGAAGCCGAACTCGCGCTGGATCTCCGCCAGCTTGCGGAACTGGTCGGACGTGATGTCGCCGAGCCGGGCGTACGCGTAGGCGCTGACGGTGCCGTTGGCGCGGCCCCGCACGACGTTGGCGTGCTCCCAGCGCTCGTACTGCGTGAGCCCGAGGAACTCGACCGGCGCCTCGCCGACCTGCGTCACCGGGCCCGTGCCCGCGCCCGCCGGAGCATCACCGTGCTCCCGGACCGGCTCGGGGATGCCGGCCGGGTAGTCGCTCGCGGCGGGGAGGAACTTGCGCTCCTTGAAGATGCGTTCGCGCAGCTCGTCCATCCCCATCGTGTCGACCAGCCACTTCATGCGTGCTCGCAGCTTGTTGTCGCGGTTGCCGTAGTGGTCGAACACGCGCACGATCGCCTCGAGCGTCGGCATCAGCTGCTCGCGCGGCGTGAACTCCTCGAGCGCCTGCGCCGGATGCGGGTTGGCGCCGAGCCCGCCCGCTACGAACACCTTGAAGCCGGGCTCGAGCGTGCCGTCGGGCTTGGGCCGGTTCACGCCGATGACGCCGACGTCGTTGAACATGGCCTGGCCGCAGTCCGTGACGCAGCCCGAGAAGTTGATCTTGAACTTGCGCGGCAGACGCTGCGCGTACGGATTGCGCAGGAAGAAGTCGGTCGTCGCCTTCGCCCACGGGCTGATGTCGAGCACCTCGAACGGGCACGCGCCCGCGAGGTGGCAGCCGGTCACGTTGCGGACGGTGTCGCCGCACGCCTCGCGGGATGTCAGGTCGACGGACGCGAGATGGCGGAGGACCTCCGGTGTCTGCTCGAGCTGCACGAAGTGCATCTGCACGTTCTGGCGGGTCGTGAGGTGCGCCCAGCCGCGCGAGTACTCGTCGGCGAGGTAGCCGAGCATCTCGAGCTGCTCGGGGACGAGCGAGCCGTGGGGCACCTTCACCCGCACCATCTGGTTGTGCCCGCCCTGGCGCTGTCCGTAGATGCCCTGGTTCAGCCGGAAGACGCGGAAGACGTCCTCCTCGATCTCGCCGGCGAGATATTGGCGGACGCCTTCCTCGAACTTGACCAGCTCCTCGTCGATGACGGGGTCGAGGGGCCGGGTCGACAGCGTGCTCACGTCGATGGCCATGTCGTCCTCCGTAGGGGATGGATCCAGGAAAACCGAGTGCGGCGGTCGGATTTAGGCTAGCGGGTCCGGATTCGAAATACCAGCGCCCAGGTCGGGAATATTTCCCACTCCGGCGGCTCGATACGCTCCGATCCCGTGAGGATGTCGCAGCTCTTCCTGCGCACGTTACGGGACGACCCGGCCGACGCCGAGGTCGACAGCCACCGGCTTCTCGTCCGGGCCGGGTTCATCCGCCGGGTGGCAAGCGGCGTCTACTCGTGGCTGCCGCTCGGCAACCGCGTGGTGCGCAAGGTCGCCCAAATCGTCCGAGAGGAGATGGACGCCGCCGGTGCCCAGGAGCTCTGGCTGCCGATCCTCCAACCGCTCGAGCTGTGGGAGCGCAGCGGCCGCAACGCCGGCTACGGCCCGGAGCTGTTCCGTCTCGAGGACCGCAAGGAGACCGGGTTCTGCCTGTCGCCGACCGCTGAGGAGGTCATCACCTCGACGGTCGCCGGCGAGTACTCGAGCTATCGCGATCTGCCCGTGAACCTGTACCAGATCAACTGGAAGTACCGCGACGAGCTCCGGCCCCGGTTCGGCATCCTGCGCGGCCGGGAGTTCCTGATGAAGGACGCGTACTCGTTCGACGCCGACGAGGAAGGGCTGAAGCGGAGCTACCAGCAGATGTTCGACGCGTACACGCGCGTGTTCACCCGATGCGGGCTCACGTTCCGGGCCGTTGAGGGAGAGGCGGGCCAGATGGGCGGCGACGTGAACCACGAGTTCATGGCCGTCGCCGCCGTCGGCGAGGATGCGTTCGTGTGGTGCAGGAACTGCGACTACGCCGCCAATACGCAAGTGGCGACGCGCGGCGAACCCCCCGATCGTGACGCGCTCGCGTCGGCTGAGGTCTCAGCGGGGGACAAAATGGAGAAGGTGCACACTCCAGATCTGCCCGGGATCGCCGGCGTCGCCGACGAGCTCGGCGTCCGCCCCGGGGAGCTGCTCAAGTCGATCGCCTTCGACGTCGACGGCGAGATCGGGCTGGCGTTGGTGCCCGGCGACCGCGAGGTCAATCCATACCTGCTCGAAAAGGCTGTCGCGCCGCGCACCGCGCGGCTCTTCGACGACGGCGACTTCGAACGGCGACCCGAGCTCCCCAAGGGCTACATCGGTCCGCATCTCCCCGGCGCCGCGCTGGTGGTCGCCGACCGTTTCGTGCGTTCGGGGGCGTCGTGGGTCACGGGTGCGAACGAGCCCGACTACCACGTCCGGCGCGCGGTCCTCGATCGTGACTTCCACGTCGACGTCTGGGCCGACATCGCGCAGGTCGTCACCGGCGACCCGTGCCCGCGCTGCGGCGAGCCACTCTCCGTCGACCGTGGCATCGAGGTCGGACAGGTGTTCCAGCTCGGAACGAAGTACACCGAGGCGCTCGATTGCACGTACACCGACGAGGGGGGCGCGCAGCACCCGATGGTGATGGGCTGCTACGGGATCGGCGTGACGCGCACGGTCGCCGCCATCGCCGAGGAGCACCACGACGACCTCGGTTTCGCATGGCCCGTCGCGGTGGCGCCCTACGACGTGCACCTCGTCTCGCTGCCCGGGAAGGGTGAGCCGTCCGCCGACGTCATCGGCGCCGCCGAGCATCTCTACGACGACCTCACCGCTGCCGGTGTCGACGTCCTCTATGACGACCGCGACGCCAGCCCGGGCATCAAGTTCGCCGACGCCGACCTGCTTGGCATGCCGACGCGTCTCACCGTCGGCGCCCGCGGGCTCGCCCGAGGAGTCGTCGAACGCCGCGACCGCGCCACTGGCGACAAAGACGAGCTCGCCACCGGCGACATCGTCGCGGCCGTCCTCGCGGGCCGGGCATGACTCTTCCCGTCTCGCCGCCGGTGTCGCCGATGCTCGCGAAGCTCGTGCGCGAGCTCCCGACCGCCGACGGCATGCTCTACGAGCCGAAGTGGGACGGGTTCCGGTGCATCGTCTTCCGCGACGGCGACGAGATCGAGCTCGGCAGCCGCAACGAGCGCCCCTTCAACCGGTACTTCCCGGAGCTCGTCGACCTCCTGCGCGACGCGTTGCCGGAGCGGGCGGTGCTGGACGGCGAGATCGTGATCGCCACCGAGCACGGTCTCGACTTCGATCTGCTCCAGATGCGCATCCATCCCGCCGCCAGCCGGGTCAACATGCTCGCGGCCGAGACGCCGTCGAGCTTCGTGGCCTTCGATCTCCTCGCCGAGGGCGGCGACGACCTCCGTCCGCAGCCGCTGTCGGAGCGGCGGAAGCGTCTGGAGCAGATGCTGCGGCGCGCCAAGCCGCCCATCCACCTCACCCCGGTCACCTACGACCCCGAGATCGCGGCGCAGTGGTTCGAGCAGTTCGAGGGCGCGGGTCTCGACGGCGTGATCGCCAAGCCGGGCGCGGGCGACTACCGCGAGAACGAACGGGCTTGGTTCAAGGTGAAGCACCTGCGGACGGCCGACTGCGTCGTCGCCGGGTTCCGCACGCACAAGGACGGCGACGGCGTCGGCTCGCTGCTGCTCGGTCTCTACGACGACGACGGAACCCTGCACCACGTTGGGGTGGCGAGCAGCTTCGCGGCGCCGATGCGAAAGAAGCTCGCCAAGGAGCTGCAGCCGTACCGGAAGAACGCGCTGGAAGGCCACCCGTGGCGGGAATGGGCCGACGCCCAGGCGCAGGAGACGGGAGGCCGCATGCCGGGGGCGCCCAGCCGCTGGAACGCCAAGAAGGACATGCGGTGGGAGCCGCTTCGGATCGAGCTCGTCGCCGAGGTCGCCTACGAGCACCTCCAAGGCGACCGCTTTCGGCACAACGCCCGCTTCCAACGCTGGCGCACGGACCGCACACCGAGCTCGTGTACCTACGACCAGCTCGAGGCGCCTGTCCCCCACGAGCTGGCCGAGATCTTCGGGCTGTAGGTCCTTCTCCTTTTCTTCCTGCGCAGCTCAATCGACGCGAAACCCGTTATACTTACGGGGTTCGGTCGTGACTGACGACCACCCACTGGCAGGCGGGACGTGGGCGCAAGCCCACGTTTTTTGTTGGCCCGTGGGTGGCAACGGAGGGCTGATCGAGGACGGTCAGGAGGGCCCGGGAGAGGGCCGAGGCGAGGGAGGTGAGTGTCGGTGCCGGAACGGGAGACGATCGTCGCCGCCATCGAACCGCTGCTCGCGACGCTCGGCCTCGAGCTCTTCGACGTCCAGTTCACCGGCTCGGGACGCGCTCGTACCGTCCGCGTGATCGTCGACCGTGACGGCGGCGTCGACCTCGACGCGATCACGGCGGCGTCTGAACGCATCCAGCCCGCGCTCGACTCGCTCGACGAGCTCGGACCGTTTGCGCTCGAGGTGAGCAGCCCCGGCCTCGAGCGTCCCCTCCGCCGTCCGGAGCACTTCCGGCGGGCGGTGGGCGAGACGGTCTCGGTCAAGGTCCGCGACGCCGACGGCGAAGTGCGCCGGCTCCGCGGCGGCCTGGTAGCTGCCGACGAGCGCGGCGTCACGGTCGACGCCGGCGGCGAGCACGTCGACTACGACCAGATCATCCAGGCGCGCACGGTCTTCGAATGGGGCACGCCGCCGAAGCCGCGCAAGGACACGAAGAAGAAGCACCAGAAGGAAGTCGCCCGATGAACTCGGACATGATGGAGGCGCTCGAGAACATCGAGCGCGAGAAGGGCATCTCCGTCGAGATCATGCTCGAGGCGTTGGCGAACGCGCTCGTCACCGCGTACAAGCGTCTGCCGAACGCAGCGGAGGAAGCGCTCGTCGAGATCGACGCCGAGACCGGCGACATCCGCGTGATCGCGCAGGACCTGGACGAAGAGGGCAACGTCACGCGCGAGTGGGACGACACCCCCGAGGACTTCGGACGCATCGCCGCGCAGACAGCCAAGCAGGTGATCCTGCAGCGCATCCGCGAAGCCGAGCGCGAGATGAAGTACGAGGAGTACGCCGGCCGCGAGGGCGACATCGTCACCGGCATCATCCAGCAGACAGACGCCCGATACACGCTGCTCGACCTGGGCAAGGTCGAGGCGTTGCTGCCGCAGGCCGAGCAGGTGCAGAACGAGCGCTACGAGCACGGGTCCCGGCTCAAGGCGTACATCGTCGAGGTGCGCAAGACCGCCAAGGGTCCCCAGATCGTCGTCTCGCGCACGCACCCGGGTCTTGTGAAGCGGCTCTTCGAGCTCGAGGTCCCGGAGATCGTCGACGGCGTCGTCGAGATCAAGGCGATTGCGCGCGAGCCCGGCCACCGCACGAAGATCGCGGTCGCGTCCAACGACAACAACGTGGATCCCGTCGGCGCGTGCGTCGGTGCTCGCGGGTCGCGGGTGCGGATGGTCGTGAACGAGTTGCGGGGCGAGAAGGTCGACATCGTCCCGTACAGCGAGAACTCCGAGGAGTTCGTGATGAAGGCGCTGGCCCCGGCGCGCGTGCGGGAAGTGCGCATTCACACCGAGACCGGCACCGCCGAGGTGATCGTCCCCGACTTCCAGCTCTCGCTCGCCATCGGCAAGGAGGGCCAGAACGCGCGGCTGGCGGCGCGGCTCACCGGCTGGCGCGTCGACATCAAGAGCGAGACGCAGCTCCAAGAGGAGGAAGCCGGCGGCGGCATCGAGTACGCCGAAGGCGAGTGGGTGAAGAACGACGACGGCGAGCTCGTGTGGCAGCCGGCCGAGGGTGGCGAGGCCATCTCGGCCGCTGAGGCCGGCTACGCCGCGCCCGACCCGACCGTCGTGGGCGTGAAGGAGGGCGAGGCCGGCGAGAGCAACGGCGCCGCCGGCGATGAGGCCGGCGCAGCCGCGGGCGCCGACGCGTCGAGCGCGGCGGGCGAGTCGGCGGAGGAGTCGTCGCCGGCGCCGGAAGCGAGCGAGAACGAGACCGCGGCGGCCACCGTTCCGGCCGACGGCGGCGACGCGGCCACGGCGAATCGGGGGGAGGACGGCGGCAGCTGACCAAACCCGACGGCGCCGGCGAACGTGCGTCGGCTGTCGCCGGGTTGCCGATCCGCACGAGCTCGTGCGGATCGTCCGGGACCGGGACGGCACGGTGTCCGTGGGCGCCGGGCCGGGACGGGGCGCCTGGCTGTGCGGCCCGCCGACGACCGAGCGGTGCTTCGAGCGGGCGGTGAAGCGCCGGGCACTCGGGCCGGCCCTCCGGGTCAGCCTCACGGACGATGAGCTCTCGGGCTTACGTGCGAAACTGTTGGAAACGACCGAATCGGGCGGCGAACGAACGTAATGGCGACGAAGAAGATCAGGGTCTACGAGCTGGCGAGAGAGCTCGGCGTCGAGAACGCCGTGGTGCTCGACCTCGCCAACGAGCTCAAGATCGGCGTGAAGAGCCACTCGTCGAGCATCGACGACCCGTCGGCCGATCGCGTCCGCCGTCTGGCCGACTCCAAGGGCCTGCGCAAGGAGCCCGTCGTCGAGGAGCCGGAACCCGAGCCCGCGCCGCCGCCGCCCGAGCCCGCGAAGGTCCCGGCGGCCGAGAAGGCCCCCGCACCCGTCGCCCCCGAGCCGGCCGAGCCCGAGGTCGCCCCGCCTCCTCCCCATCGCGTCGTGCGCTCCACCGGCGGGTTGCCGGAGCCGGCCCCGCTCGCGCCGCGACCGGCGCCCACACGCGAGCCGACTGAGGCTCCCGGTGAGCGCCGCGAGGAAGCTCCCGCGGCCGCCAGCGACGCGGCCGCTCCGCCGGCGCCCGAGACGAGCGAGAGCG
>JBKPDG010000176.1:0-6391 GCA_046727755.1 Actinomycetota bacterium | reverse complement strand
ACGTGGAGTCCAGCGTGTGCCGCATCGCCCAGATGGCACGCGCCGTCGGCATCCACCTCGTCATCGCCACGCAGCGGCCGTCGGTCGATGTGATCACGGGCGTGATCAAGGCCAACATCCCGAGCCGCCTCGCCTTCTCGGTGACGAGCATCGCCGACTCCCGGGTGATCCTCGACCAGGCCGGCGCCGACAAGCTGATCGGTCAGGGCGACATGCTGCTCGTCAGCGCCTCCTCGAGCCGGCCGCAACGCATCCAGGGGGCCTGGGTGGACGAGGAGTGCATCCACCGTCTCGTCGCGCACTGGCGACGGCAGGTCTCCCAACCCGAGTACGTCGAGGGCATCGCCGGCGACGACACCCCGGGCGGGCGGGCCGGCGCCGACGTCGACGATGACGACGACCTCCTCGCCGAGGCGATGGAGCTGGTGGTGCGGAGCGGGCTCGGGTCGACGAGCATGTTGCAGCGGAAGCTGCGCGTCGGCTTCGCGCGCGCCGGCCGGCTGATGGATCTGCTCGAGCGCCGAGGTGTCGTCGGCCCCTCCGAGGGGTCGAAGGCGCGGGCCGTGCTCATGACGGTCGAGGAGTTCGAGGAGCTCGAAGAGCGCGTCTGAGCTTCCCGGCGCGGGTGAGAGGCTGATCGCACGATGAACCGTGGCAGCCGGCGCCCGCGGAGCGCGCTCACGACCGTGTGGATCCTCGTCGCCTGCGCCGCCGTTGGCACGGGGATCGGGCTCGTCGTTCGCGAGATTCGCTCGGACGACGATGGCGGCCCGAGCCCGATCCGGGTCCGGCCGGCGCGGCCGGGACCACAGAGCCCGGCGGGGTTGTGGCTGTTCGGTGCGACGACGGTGCGCCTCGACCCGGCCACGCTCTCCGATCCGCGCGATGTCGGGTTTCAGGGTTTCGGCGCCGTGCTCGGCGGTGAAGGCACGGTGTACCTGTACGACCCGGTGACGGGCCGTGTCGGGGTCATCGACGCCACCCGGAACGAGCTTGCGGGCAAGACGAGCGTGGAGGTCCACGGGGGTGTCGCGGCCGACGTCGCGCCGGTCCTCGCCGAGCAGCGGGGCGCGCTCTGGTTGGTCACCGGACCGGGCCGGCTGATGCGCGACGAGCTCGCCACCGGGGCCACCACGGACGTGACGTTGCCGACGGACGTCGTGTCGGAGGCAGCCACGGGAGGCCCGCCGGCGCCGGGGGCGACCCGCGTCGTCGCGAACACCGACGCGGCATGGGTCGTGTACGACCTGGGCGTGGTCGGCAACCCGCGGCTCCCAACGGCGGTACGTCTCGCGGACGACGGCACCGTGACGGCGCGAGCCGCTTTGCCCGAGCGAGTCGACGGAGATCGACTCGAACCGCGCGCCGTCGCGTTGGGCGACGGCGCGCTCTCGATCGTGGGCCGCAGCGGAGTTGTCGTCGTTGATCCGGCCACGTTGGCGGTTCGTCGCAGCTTCGCCGTGCAGAGCGCGTCACCTGTTGAGTTGCACGGCGCGGCGGTAGCCGGCGGCCTGCTCTGGAGCTACGACTCGCAGAGCGGCGCGCTGCTCGGCATCACGTTCGATGACGGCGCCGTGCAGCAGCGGGTCGCGCTCACCGAGGGCCCGAGCACGCAGTTCCGGGCGCCGGCGACGATCCTCGGCGGCGGCGGCGTGCTCTGGGTCCGGGTTCGCGTCGGCAGCCCGAGCTCGCTCGAGCAGCTGGTCGCCCGGGTCGATGCGCGATCGGGCGACATCACCGGACGGTTCAGCGCACTGCCGCAGCTCGAAGTGGGCGAGGTCGCGGTCAGCCGGACGCCTCTCGTTGGCGAATAAGTGTCCGAACGCGATCGGGGCGCCCCGGAGGGCGCCCCGTCCGCTACTCGTGGGCAACCGGCGCCGTTGCCGGTCGCGCCGCGGAGATGTTGGTCAGGCGGCTCGGCGCAGCGGCCGGTGCTCGCCCAGGGTCTCGTCTCGTGTCGCGCGGTCGTGAGTCAGCCAGCCGAAGATGGCCCGCCAGCCCACGGTCGCGCCCGCGACCATGAAGCCCGTGATCCAGACGCCGAGGGTCTCGTTACGCACGGCGATGTCGAAGCTACGGAACAGCGAGTAGTCGAGTGCGACTACGACGCCGACCGCGGCGATGAACGTGACCAGCGACTTCCAGGCCCGCAACGGAGAGACGTTGTCGGCGAGGAAGTCCACTACCTTCACGGTGCCCAGCGCGAGCAGGGCAACGATCGCGAAGTCATACATGTGCCACCTCCAAGGTGACCGGAGGGCTCCTCGCCCTCCGCGGTTACGACTCTGCGTGCAGCGGCAAGGTGACATCGCTCGCACCGAGCCGCGTCGGGGAGGCGCTTGTAGGATTTCGCCGTGACCCTCCCGGAGCCCGAGATCCCGGCGCGCTTCTACGTCGAGACCCTGGGCTGCCCGAAGAACGCCGTCGATTCCGACAAGGTGACGGCCTCGCTCGAGGCCGACGGTCTCGCGCCGGCAACTTCACCCGAGGACGCCGAGCTCGTCGTCGTCAACACGTGCGCGTTCGTCGAAGCCGCCCGCCAGGAGTCCATCGACGTGACCCTCGCCCTCGCCGAGGCGCGCAAGCCGGGCGCCAAGCTGGTGGTGACGGGCTGTCTCGCCGAGCGCTACGGCGACGAGCTCGCCGCCGAGCTTCCCGAGGCGGACGCGGTCGTCGGGTTCGGCGGCGAGGGCGCCCTGGCCGACGTGGTCCTGAAGCGCAAGCCGGCCGGAGTGCGCGACCTGCTCGAGCTCCCGCGCTCCGCGCCGGCCGCTCCGTGGGCGTACGTCAAGGTGGCCGAAGGGTGCGATCGTGCCTGCGCGTTCTGCGCGATCCCGTCGTTTCGAGGCAAGCAGCGCTCGCGCCCGCCGGCGGCGATCGAAGCGGAAGCCCGCGCCCTCGTCGAGCGCGGCGCGGCGGAACTGGTGCTCGTGGCGCAGGACCTCGCCTGGTACGGACGCGATGCCGGCGAGCCCGGCTCGCTGACGCCGCTCCTCCAGCGCCTCGACGCGCTCTCGGCGCAGGGCCTGGCGCGCATCCGGCTTCTCTATCTCTATCCGAGCGAGGTGCGCGACCCGCTCGTGTCGACGATGCTCGAGCTCTCGACGGTCGTGCCGTACTTCGACCTGTCGCTGCAGCACGCGTCGGCCCCCTTGCTGCGACGCATGAAGCGCTGGGGGAGCGGCGACCGGTTCCGCGCGCTCGTCGAAGGCATCCGCGCCCGTGAGCCCGACAGCGCGTTCCGTTCGTCGTTCATCGTCGGATTCCCCGGTGAGACGGAGCACGACCACGACCAGCTGCTCGAGTTCCTGGCCGCGGTCGAGTTGGACTGGGCCGGGTTCTTTCCGTTCTCGCGCGAGGACGGGACGCCGGCGGCCGAGATGGACGGCGTCATTCCGGACGAGCTCATGCGCGAGCGACTCCGCGAGTGCGCCGAGGCGCAGGACCCGATCACGCAAGCGGCGCGCGACGCACTGGTCGGCGCCGACATCGACGTGTTGATCGACCACGCCGACGACGACACCGGTGAGCCGGTCGGTCGCTCCCACCGAGAGGCACCCGAGATCGACGGCGTCGTGCGCATCCCGGGCGCGTTCGCACGTCCCGGTGCGCGTGTTCGCGCTCGCGTTACAGAGGCGTGCGGTCCCGACCTCGTCGCGGAGCCGGCGTGAGCACCGCACGGCGCGAAGCGCCCATCAGCGCGACCGCCAGAGCGGCGACGGCGCCGCTGCGCCGCTTCGGTGAGGGAGCAGTCGCGACCCCGGCCAACGCGATCACGGTGGCGCGGCTCCTGCTCACGGTTCCCACGCTCGTGCTGATCGCCAACGGGGGTGCGTCGTGGCCTGCGGTCGCGCTGTGGCTGGTGCTCTCGTGCACCGACGGCGTCGACGGGTGGCTGGCGCGCCGCGACGGCACGACGCGCTCGGGCGCGTTCCTCGATCCTCTGGCCGACAAGGTCCTCGTGATCGGCGGATTCCTCGCGCTCGGCGTACGCGGCGACATCAGCTGGATCCCCGTCCTGCTGATCGTCGGACGGGAGGCCGGGATCCAGGTCTATCGGTCGCTGGCCGGTCGCCGCGGCATCTCGCTCCCGGCCCGCCAACTCGGCAAGTGGAAGACGACATTGCAATTCGTAGCCGTGGGCGCGTTCCTCCTCCCGCCGTTGGAGGACGTGGTCTGGCTCCAGCAGACGGTGCTCTGGGTCGCGGTGGCGCTCACCTTGCTGTCGGCGCTCGACATGCTCCGCCGGGGGTGGCAGGAGACCCGCGCGTGAGATGTGAGGTGCTGGCGATCGGGACCGAGCTGCTGCTCGGCCAGATCGTCGACACCAACAGCGCGTGGATCGGCGAGCAGCTCGCGGACGCCGGGATCGACAGCTTCGAGCACCGCCAGGTGGGCGACAACCTCGGGCGGATGGAGCAGGCGCTGCGCGAGCTGCTGGCCCGCAGCGACGCCGTCATCGTCTGCGGCGGCTTGGGTCCGACCCCCGACGACACGACCCGCCACGCGATCGCCGAGGTGATGGGCGTCGAGCTCGAGCGCCGCGACGACCTCATCGAGTGGGTCTCGGCGCTGTTCACGTCCCGCGGGCGCGAGATGCCGGAGAACAACCTGCGCCAGTGCGACGTCCCCGTCGGCGCCGAGCCGATCCCGAACTCGGTCGGCACCGCGCCGGGGATCAAGGCCCCCATCGGCGACAAGGTCGTGTATGCGGTGCCGGGCGTGCCGTACGAGATGCAGCTCATGATGAGCGAGCACGTGCTGCCCGACCTGCTCGCGCGCTCGGGCCAGCAGTCGGCGATCGTGTCGCGATCGCTCAAGACGTGGGGCACGTCCGAGTCGGGGTTGGCGGAGATGATCGCCCAGCGGGTCGACGCGCAGACGAACCCGACGATCGCCTTCCTCGCCCGCGGGATCGAAGGCTTGACCGTGCGTATCACGGCCAAGGCGTCGTCCCCCGAGGAAGCGCGCGCCCTCATCGAGCCGGAGGAGCGGGCGCTGCGCGAGATCCTCGGCGATCTCGTGTTCGGGGTCGATGACGAGACGATGGAGACGGTGGTCCTCGACCTGCTCCGGAAGCGCGGCCTGACGCTCGGGCTGGCGGAGTCGATCACCGGCGGGTTGGTCGCGTCGCGGCTCGTGACCGTGCCCGGCACGAGCGACGTGTTGAAAGGCGGGGTGGTCGCGTACATGACCGACGCGAAGCGGTCCGTGCTGGGCGTGACGGCCGAGTCGGTCGTGAGCAGCGAGTGCGCCCGGCAGATGGCGGCGGGGGCGCGGCGCGTCTTCGACACCGACGTCGGCCTCGGGGTGACCGGCGTGGCGGGGCCCGAGGAGCAGGATGGGCAGCCGGCCGGCACGGTGTTCTTCGGGATCGCCGTCGGCGACGGGCCCGTCGAAGCGGTCGGCACCCAGCTGCCGGGACGGCGCGAGATGGTGCGTCAGTTCGCGACGATCTCGTTGCTCAACCTGCTCCGCATGCGACTCGTGTCGATGGGGTGAACGAGCCCGAGCTGGGGCGGGCCTTCGTCGCCGTGGTCCCGCCCGACGACGTCCTCGACGCCGTCGACGCCGCCGCCGCGACGATCGAGGTTCCCTCCACGGCGCGGCGCACCACGCGGCCACAGTGGCACCTGACGCTCCAGTTCCTCGGCAACAAGGTCGACTTCGCCGCCGTCACCGCCGCGCTCGAGCCGCTGGCGGTGCGCGGGTCCCCGGTGCAGCTCGGGACGGCCGGCGCCTTCCCGAGCGAGCGGCGCGGCCGCGTGCTGTGGCTCGGGGTCAGCGAGGGTGACGCGCTGCTCGTGCAGCTGGCGGCGGCGATCGGCGCGCTGCTGACGCCGATCGGCCATCCGCCCGAGGCACGGCCGTACCACGCCCACCTCACCCTTGCCCGGCTCAAGGCGCCCGCCGATCTCCGTCCCGTGGTCGCCGCGCTCGGGTCCGGGCCGGTGGGGCGGGCGTGGACGGCCGAGGAGGTCGTGCTGTTCCGGAGCAAGCCGGGGCGCGGCGGCTCCGAGTACACGGCCCGGGCCCGCTTCCCGCTCGGGTAGCTCGGGGAGCGGGTTTCCCGACCCAGCCGAGCCAAACGCTTGCATCGAACGGGTGTTCGGGCTAAGTTACAGGCGTGTCATTCCGGCGATGCCGGATGGCATCGGACGTAGCTGTCACACCCTCGCCGTAGGTTCTTCCTCACGGCACTTCCCTGGCCCGAACCGCATCCAGAGAGCGATGCAAGAGAAGAGATGGAGGGTTCCATCGTGGAACGCGACGACAACGCCCTCGAGATGGCCGTCGGCCAGATCGAGAAGCAGTTCGGCAAGGGCTCGATCATGCGGCTGGGGGAGCACGGCAACGTCGGCGTCGCCGCCATCCCCACCGGCGCGCTCGC
>JBKPDG010000175.1:0-11223 GCA_046727755.1 Actinomycetota bacterium | reverse complement strand
CCTCGAGGAGTACTTCAACGGGAACGACGGCGTCGACGTGCCCAAGGCGCTCGACCTCGGCATCGACGTCGCCGAGCACGTGCCGTTCGGCGCGCACGTGTCAGCCGCGGTGGCGCGCCGCAACATCCGTCGCATGGCGCGACAGTTCATCGCCGGCGCGACGCCGGCGGCCGCACTGCCGAAGCTGACGCGGCTCTGGCGTCGTGGCGAGGCGACCACGGTCGACCTGCTCGGCGAGAAGACCGTGATCACCGCCGAGGCCGAGCGCTACGCCGCCCGGGTCGACGAGCTGCTCGGCGCCCTCGTGGCGGGCAGCGCAACATGGCCCGAGCGTCCCCACCTCGAGACCGACCCGTGGGGACGCCTCCCGCGCGCCAACGTGTCGGTGAAGCCGACGGCGCTCTCGCCGCTCTTCGGGCCCTTGACCGCGAGCGAGGGTCTCGAGGAGGCGCTCATGCGCCTGCGGCCGATAGTGCGCCGCGCCGCCGTCGACGGCGCCACGATCCATCTCGACACCGAGCACGACGACGCCAAGGACCTCACCTTCGAGCTGCTCAATGTGCTCGGCGGCGAGTTCCCCGACGGGCCGCAGCTCGGATGCGTCGTGCAGGCGTACCGGCGCGACGCGTACGCCGACCTTCGGAGGCTCGTCGAATGGTCACGCGCCACGCTGCGCGTCCCGCTCCAGGTTCGACTGGTAAAGGGCGCGTACTGGGATCAGGAGTCCGTGATGACCGGAGCCGAGGGTTGGCCGTCACCCGTGTTCGCTCGCAAGGACGAGACGGACGCCAATTTCGAGCGCTGCACGCGTCACCTGATCGAGCACGCGGGCGCGGTGCGGCCCGCCATCGCCAGTCACAACGTGCGCAGTCTCGCCTACGCGATCGCGTACGCGCGCGAGCAGGGGCTCGACGAACGGGCGCTCGAGCTTCAGCTGCTGTTCGGCATGGCCGAGCCGGTGCACGCGGCGCTGACCGACATGGGCCTCCGGGTACGCGTCTACACGCCAGTGGGCGAGCTTGTGCCGGGGATGGCGTACCTCGTGCGCCGTCTGCTCGAGAACACGTCGAACGAGAGCTTCGTACGGCATCGCTTCGCCGAGGGACGCGCGCTGGATGAGCTGGTCGCGCCGCCCGGCGTCGACGAACCGGCCTTGCCGGACGCCGTTCTCGATGCGACGCCGCGCCCGCCGACGGACCCGACGAGGCCCGCGCCGTTCACGAACGAGCCGCGCGCCGAGCTGCGACGGGCCGTGCCCCGGACTCGCGCGACCGCGGCCGTGGCAGGCGTCCCCGCCGACTACGCCCTTGCCGCGCCTGTCCTCATCGACAGCCGGAAGGTCGCCACCGGCGACGAGCTCGTGTCGGTCGACCCGGGACGCACCGACACCATCGTCTGTCGCAGCGGGCGCGCCGGCGTCGTCGAGGCCGACCGCGCGCTCGAAGCAGCCAACGCGGCGTGGCCCCACTGGCGCGACCGGAGCTGGCGCGACCGGGCTGCGGTGCTGTTCCGGGCGGCGGCACTGATGCGCGACCGGCGCGGCGAGCTGATGGCCCTCGCGGTGTTCGAGGCGGGCAAGCCGATCCCCGAGGCCGACGCCGACGTGTGCGAGGCAATCGACTTCTGCGAGTACTACGGACGGGAGGCGCTGCGCCTGGCTGCCGGCACCGACATCGGTCAAGCGCCGGGCGAGGCCAACTCGTATCGCTACGAGCCGCGCGGCGTGGGCATCGTGATCTCGCCGTGGAACTTTCCCCTTGCGATCCCGACCGGCATGGTGACGGCCGCGCTCGTCTCCGGCAACGCCGTGCTGCTCAAGCCGGCCGAGCAGACGCCCGGGATCGCGTTCCGGCTCGTGCAGATCCTCCATGACGCGGGTGTCCCACCCGGCGTGCTCGCCTTCCTGCCCGGCGTGGGCGAGGAGGTCGGCGCGTATCTCGTCGAGCATCCCGATGTGGCGTTCGTCGCGTTCACGGGCTCGAAGGCTGTGGGTCTCGAGATCATGCGCAACGCGGCGGTGCACCGTGACGGGCAGCGTCACGTGAAGCGGGTGATCGCGGAGATGGGCGGCAAGAACGCAGTGATCGTCGACGCCGATGCCGACCTCGACGTCGCCGTTCCCGCGATCACGCAGAGCGCATTCGGCTACGCGGGGCAGAAGTGCTCGGCCGCGTCGCGGGTGATCGCGCTGGCCCCTGTGCTCGACGAGCTCGTCGACCGGCTCGCGGGGGCGGTGGCGATCGTCCCCGTCGGGCATCCCTCGGAGCTGCGCACCGTCGTCGGGCCGCTCATCGACGAGGAGGCACAGCAGCGCGTCCTCGAGTACCAGGACATCGCCCGAAACGAAGGCCAGGTTGTCGTGCAGCGCAACGACATCCCCGGCGGCGGCTGGTACGCGGGCCCGACAGTTGTCGTCGCAGAGCGGGCGGGAGCGCGCGTGGCGACCGAGGAGATCTTCGGCCCGGTGCTCACCTGCCTGAGCGCCGACGACTTCGACCACGCGCTCGTCCTCGCCAACCAGACGGAGTACGCGCTCACGGGCGGGCTGTTCTCGCGTTCACCTGCTCGCATCCGTCACGCGGCACGGCGGTTCCGCGCCGGAAACCTGTACGTGAACCGCGGGATCACCGGCGCCCTCGTGAGTCGTCAGCCCTTCGGGGGTTTCGGGCTGTCGGGCGTCGGGTCGAAGGCGGGGGGCCCCGACTACCTCCTCCAGTTCGTCGAGCCCCGAGTAGTGACCGAGAACCTGCTCCGTCAGGGGTTCGCGCCCACGGAGGACGTCGGGTGAGCGAGCCCGACGCCGCGGCCGTGTTGCACCAGCTGACCCAGCACGGATCGCCGACGGACCGATCGCGCCTCGTCGACTTCCAGCCGCTCGACCCATCCAATCGGCCGGCGCCGTTCAAGAGGTACGTCGGCCTCGAGACCACGCCGCTGCCGGCTGAGCTCGGCGAGCCGGCGGCGTCGCCCGCGATCGACGCGACCACGCTGGCGCGCCTGCTGTTCTTCACCGGCGGGGTGACACGCGCGAGCTCGTCGCAGGCGTTCGATGAACGTACGTACTTCCGGACCGCGATGTCGGCCGGGAACTTGCACCCGGTCGAGCTGTACGTGGTGTCGTCGGGCGTCAGCGGTGTCGCCGACGGCGTGCACCACTTCGCCCCCCTCGAGTTCGGGCTCACCACGCTCCGGGAGGGCGCGGTCGCACCCGGTCCCGCCTGCACGCTCGTGTTCACCGGGATCCCGTGGCGGACGGCATGGAAGTACGGCGAACGCGGGTTCCGTCATCTGTACTGGGACGCGGGCACGATGCTGGCCAACCTGTTGGCCGTTGCCGACGCGTGGGGCCTCGACGTCAGCGTGGGGGCGGGGTTCGTGGACGAGGACGTGGCGCGCCTCGTCGGGGTCGACGGGGTCACCGAGTTCCCGCTCGCGCTGGTCTCGATCGGTGATCGCGCGCCGATCGAAGTTCCCGCCGACCTCCCGGAGCTCGACCTCGAAGTCGAGCCGATCTCGGCCCACCCGATCACGTTCCCGCTCATCGTCGAGGCGCAGCACGCCGGCGCGCTTTCGGACGTGGGCGCCGTCGACGCGTGGCGCGCCCACGCGATCGACGGCAACCCCGCCCACACTGAGATCGACCCGTCCCTTCACGACGTCGACGGCCCGATCGAGCAGGTGATCCTGCGGCGCGGATCGACGCGCATCATGCGGCCCGAGACCGCGCCCGCGGCGCTGCTGCACTGGGGCATGGCCGTCGCCGCCCGCCCGACGCCGGCGGACTTCGTGGCCCCCGGCACGACGCTGCTCGAGCACAACCTCTCCGTGCACGGCATCGAAGGCGTCGAGCCCGGCGCCTACCGGTGGCGTGACGGCGACCTGGAGCTCGTCCGCCCGGGCCAGTTCCGCCCGATCACCCAGCAGCTTTGCCTCGACCAGCCCCTCGGCGGCGACTCCGCCTACACCGCGTTCCACTCCGCGCGCCTCGACACCGTGCTCGGCGCGCTCGGCCCCCGCGGATACCGGACCGCGCAGCTCGAGGCCGGCGTCGCGTCGGGTCGCCTGTCGCTCGCCGCCTTCGCGCTCGGGTGCGGCGCGACCGGGCTGACGTTCTTCGACGAGCCCGTTCGGCGGTTCTTCGCGACGTCCGCGTCGTGCATGCTCGTCACCTCCGTCGGCCTCCCTGCGTACCGCAATGCCCCCGGCGGCCGGCCCGGCTCTTTGACCGAGCTCACCCACTACGGCGAGCTCATGCAACGCCTGTCACTGCAACTGCAACGCGGCCGGCGCTGACAGCGGAATCCGTTGGTACCCTCGCGCCGCGGACCGTGCTAGGCGGGGAGCCCGTGGTGCCCTGTACCCCCAATCCACGTACGGGGGGCTGAATTCCTGCCCGAGGCCCGGGCCGCCGCACGGCAGCGGCCCACGTGTGACGTTGAGGGTCGGGTCCTGCGCAACGGGATCTCGCGAACCGAGTCAGGTCCGGAAGGAAGCAGCTCTCAGCGAGCCACTCCCGTGTGCCGCAGGAACACCTGACCCGAGCCACCGTGAGCAAGTGCGCCGAGCGGCGACGGGGTCGACGGCGGGTGCACGGTCCGCATCTACATATTCGGAGGGATGCGAGAGCGGCCGAATCGGCACGCTTGGAAAGCGTGTGTGGGGCAACTCACCGTGGGTTCGAATCCCACTCCCTCCGCCACGCGCCGAAGCTGCGAACCGGCGACGCGCGACACTCTGCGACGTGTTCCACGCCGCGCGCAGGATCGCTCTGTTCGGCGCCGCTCTCGCCGCCGTCTTGTTCGCGGCGGCGCCCGCGTTCGCACACGACGCTCAGGGAGTGATGACCGCGGAGGCCAGGCCGGGCGCCGATCCGACGTCGGTCACGGCGCGTGCGCGCGTCGTCTACGCGAACGACGGCCACCCCGCGGGAGAGGCCGCGGTGACCGTCACCGCCATTGGGCCCGGCGGCGGCCAGGCAGGACCGACGACTCTCAAGCCCGTCGACGACGGCGAGTACGAAGCAGTCCTCGCGCTGTCGGCCGCGGGCGACTGGTCGCTCCAGTTCACCTCGACCAGCCCGGCCGCCACGGCGACGACCACGCACACGGTCAACGCAGTCACGACCACGAGCGGTCCACCGACGAGCGAGCCGCGCCGGGCGATCCAAAGCAGCGATGAGGACAGCTCCGGCATGAGTCCGGTCGTCATCGCGGTCATCGCCGTCGTGGCCGTCCTCGCCGCCCTCGCCGGCGGCGGGTACCTCGTTCGTCGCCGCCGCTGACCGTACGCTGCCGTTCGTGGACCCGCGGCGGCTGCACGACCTCATGGGCGTCGCGCTCGAGGAAGCACGCGCGGCCGCCGAGCACGGCGACGTCCCAATCGGCGCGGTTGTCGCGCACGTCGAAAGTGGCGAGATCGTCGCCCGCCGGCACAACCAGCGCGAGCAGGACCGCGATCCGACCGCGCACGCCGAGATCCTCGCCCTGCGCGACGCGGCCCGCGCCGCCGCGTCGTGGCGCCTCGACGGGTGCGCGCTCGTCGTCACGCTCGAACCGTGCCCGATGTGCGCCGGCGCCGTCGGCGTGGCGCGCGTCGACCTCGTTGCCTTCGGCGCCGCCGATCCGAAGGCGGGCGCGCTCGGCAGCCTCTACAACCTGGCTGTCGACCCTCGCCTCAACCACGAGGCGACCGTCGTCGACGGCGTGCGCGCCGCCGAGTGCAGCGCGCTGTTGAGCGCGTTCTTCGCCGACCGCCGCTAGACCGGGTCGACGATCTCGTCTCCCACCAGTCGGGTCACGGGCGCCTCGAGCACCTGGCCGTGGCGGCGCAGCTCGTCGACGGCCGGCACGGGCTCGGGATCCGCGAACACGCGCTCGTCCGCGTAGTCGGCTGGGCGGCCGGTGGCGTCGATCGCCCACCAGGACGCTTCGAGCGCGATGCCGTTGGGGTCCGTGAAGTACACGGAGCGCACGAACCCGTGGTCGACGACCTCCGTGCACTCGGACCCGGTGTCGAGCAACCGCTCGCGCAGGTCGAGCAGCGCCCGCTCGTCCGGCAGGTTGAACGAGAGGTGGTCGAACTGGATCGTCTGGGAGGGTGGCGCGCCCGCAGGTTTGGCGAACGTCCCGATCCCTTCGATCTCGAAGAACGCGACCGTGTTCTCGGGACCGATCTCGAAGAAGTAGTGGCGCATCGGCCCCGCCCTCGTGGTCGCCACGACCCGCATCCCCAGCACGCCCGCATAGAAGCGGACCGTCGCGTCCATATCGGGCGTCACGAGGGCGAGATGGTTGATGCCCCGCCAGCGCGGGGTCTCGGATGCCGGCACCATGGCGTCTCCTTTCGGGCCGGCCGCAAGGGGCATCTCGTTACACTTCCTCGCCGGAGGGATGCGAGAGCGGCCGAATCGGATGGTCTCGAAAACCATTGTGCCTCCGGGCACCGTGGGTTCAAATCCCACTCCCTCCGCCACCGGCCGGGCCCTCCGGGGCGTAGCTTTCGACCGGAGCCGAAAAACCAACAATGATGTGCGCCCGAGGGCGTCCAGAGGAGGGATGACCCATGGCTCTCGCGATCCTCCTGGGAGGGATTATCGGGCTTCTGGTCGCGGGCGGCGTTTTGGCCGTCGGGACGATCAGGCAGGCGCGGCGCGATCAGGACGACATCAACGGCGCGTTCGCCAAGGCGTGGGGCAAGGCGCAAGATCCCGACGTCGGACCGGCGGCGTGGTCGTCCATCGACATGGAGTCCCTCGTCGAGGATGGCGTGACCGTCGACCGGTCCGATCCCTACGCGACGCTGACGAACTCGCAGATCAGCTGGAGCGAGTCCACGCTTGCGGGCGGCAACGCCCCGATGGCGAACGTCGACGCCGAGGCGGACGAGACGTTCGTCGCCGAGAAGCACGAGATCTTCATCGCGGAGGAGGACGAGACGTTCGCCTCCGACGAGCACGAGATCTTCGTCGCCGAGAAGCACGAGACATTTGTTGCCGAGCCGGACGAGACGTTCGTCGCCGAGCCGGAAGAGCGGTTCGTTGCCGAGCCGAACGAGCCGTTCGTTGCCGAGCCGAACAAGGCGTTCGTTGCCGAGCCGGACATGGCGTTCGTCGCCGAGCCGGACAAGACGTTCGTCGCCGAGCCGGTGTCGAGGCTCCCGGAGCCGGTGTCGTACGCGGCGCCGCAGGGCACTGACGACGACCGACCAGTTATCTGGCGCGCCCCCGCCGAATCCCAGGTGATGATCCTCGTGGTCGCGTTGCGCGCGCTGGCAGACGCCGTCGAGGCGACGCTCACGTCTGAAGGCGCGCGGCATTGGAACGGGCTCGAGGACGCCATGGCGCATGCCCGCGACGTTGCGCACAAGCAGGGGAACGGCGAGCGTGTTTCCATCGACGTCGACGGGCACGACCGTCCCGCCACGGCGAACGGGGCGGCCTCACGCGTCACCTCGGACGATCGCTCGCGGCACCGCTCGGCGCCGCGAAGGAGCGTGTCGCCGAGGCGGCACACCGGCCCGAAGCCGATCACGTGGCGCGCACGGCCCTACTGACCGCTCGTAACTAGCGGGCTCGGCTCAGCCGACGCCTTCGCGCAGACCCAGGCGCGCGAAGATCTCGCGGGTCGCGGTCGATCGGTTCAGCGTGTAGAAGTGCAGGCCGGGCGCGCCGCCGTCGAGCAGTGCCTGGCACAGCTTCGTCGCCTCGGCGATGCCGACCTCGCGCACCGCGTCCTTGTCGTCGCCGACGGCGTAGAGCTTGTCGGCCAACCACTTCGGGAACTCGGAGCCCTGCAGCTCGGCCATGCGCGTGATCGAACGGAGGTTGGTCGCCGGCATGATCCCCGGGAGCACGGGCTTGTCGACGCCGTTGGTGCGCAGCCCGGCCACGAGGTCGAAGTAGTGCTCGGCCTCGAAGAAGAACTGTGTGATCGCGAAGTCGGCCTTCTCCAGCTTGCGGGCCGTCCAGTACCGGTCGGTCTCACGCGTCGGCGACTTGGGATGCGGCTCGGGGTGGGCGGCGACGCCGATCGAGAAGTTGTCGAGCTCGCGCACCAGCTCGACGAGCTCGACCGCGTAGTGCAGCTCCCCCGGCGGCAGGTCGAGGTCGGCGGGAGGGTCGCCTCCGAGACAGAGGATGTTCTCGATGCCGGCGTCGCGATAGCGGGTGACGATCTCGACGAGCTCCGCTCTCGTGTGCGCAGCGCACGTGAGGTGCGCCATTGCCGTCATGGTCGTCGCGCGGAGGATGTCGACCACGATGTCGTGGGTCCGCTCGCGCGTGGTGCCGCCGGCTCCATACGTGACCGACACGTAGGACGGGGCGAGCGTCTCGAGCTCGACGAGCGTGGTACGCAGCGTCTCTTCCATCTCGGGCGTCCGAGGAGGGAAGAACTCGAACGAGAAGCTCAGTCCCCGTTGCAGGATGTCGCTGATCTTGGCCATTGGCGCCAGAGCGTAGGGGGCTGGTGTAGTGCAGGCGAACGAGAAGGGCCCGTCGTGAAATTCCGCATCGAGCAGCACATTCCCGCACCGCTGGCCGCCGTCGAAGGCGCGCTGCTGGATCGCGACTTCGTCGCCGCCACCGCCGACCTCCCGAAGCTCGGAGCGCCCGAGCTGCTCGAGCTCCAGCAGGACGGCGACCGGGCCCACCAGCGCATCCGCTACCGCTTCACGGCGCAACTCTCGGGAGCGGTGACCCGCGTCGTCGATCCGGACAAGCTCACCTGGGTCGACGACGCCCGCTACGACCTCACGTCGCACACGAGCCGCCACCGCATCCTGCCCGACAACTACGCCGATCGGCTGAAGGCGAGCTACGACGTGGCGCTCGAGGCGACAGGTGACAGCACGCGGCGCCTCGTCAGCGGTGAGCTCACGGTGCACGTTCCGTTGGTGGGCGGCCGCGTCGAGCGCGCCATCGTCGACGGGCTGGAAGAGCACGCCAACGCCGAGGCCGAGCTCCTCGGCCGGTGGATCGCCGAGCGGAGCTAGCGGCGGACGCCGCGGAACCCGCGTAGCCGCAGCGAGTTCGTCACGACGAACACGCTCGAGAAGCCCATGGCCGCCGCCGCGATCACCGGGTTGAGCAGGCCGAGGGCGGCGAGCGGGATGGCGGCGACGTTGTACGCGAATGCCCAGAACAAGTTGCCCTTGATCGTCGCGAGTGTCCGACGCGCCAGCGCGATGGCGTCCGCGGCGGCGCGCAGGTCGCCCGAGACGAGCGTGAGGTCGCTGGCCTCGATGGCCACGTCGGTACCGGTGCCGATGGCGATGCCGAGGTCGGCTTGCGCCAGCGCGGGGGCATCGTTGACGCCGTCGCCGACGACCGCGACCCGCCGCCCGTGCTCGTGGAGATCGCGCACCACTTCGACCTTCTGACCCGGGAGCACGCCCGCGATCACCCGATCGATCCCGACGTCGCGCGCGACGGCTTCGGCCGCCGCCTGCTGGTCCCCGGTGACCATCACGGTCTCGAGCCCGAGCTCGTGCAGCTCGGCCAGCGCCTCTCGGGAGGTCGTCTTGACGGTGTCGGCCACCACCAGCGCGCCCTGGACGGCGCCGTCCCACGCCGCGAACACGACCGTCCGGCCCTCGGCTTCGGCGCGCGCCGCCGACCGCTCGAGCTCGTCCGGGATCCGGCCGCCGAGCTCGCGCCGGCCCACGATGACCTCGACGCCGTCGAGCGTCCCGCGCACCCCCGAGCCGGCGAGGTTCTCGAACGCCGCGGGGGCTACGAGCTCGACGCCTCGTTCACGCGCGCCGCGGGCGACGGCCTGCGCGATCGGGTGCTCCGAGGAGTCCTCGACGGCGCCCGCCCGGCGCAGCAGCTCACGCTCGTCGACGCCGCGGGGCGTGAGCACGTCGACGAGGCGCATCTTGCCCTCGGTGATCGTGCCCGTCTTGTCGAGCACGACGGCATCGACGGTGCGGGTCGCTTCCAGCACCTCACCCCCCTTGATCACGATGCCGAGCTGCGCGCCCCGGCCGGTGCCGACCATGATCGCCGTCGGCGTCGCCAGCCCGAGCGCGCACGGGCACGCGATGATGAGCACCGCCACGGCGGCGGTGAACGCGGCGTTGGCGCCCTGCCCCGCGACCAGCCACGCGACGAGCGTGCTCAACGCGATCACGATGACCACCGGCACGAACACTGCCGACACACGGTCGGCGAGGCGCTGCACCGGAGCTCGCGAGCCTTGCGCCTCCTCGACGAGCCGCGCGATCTGCGCCAGCGCGGTCTCGCTGCCGACCTTCGTCGCCTCGATCACGAGACGGCCCGACGCATTGACCGTCGCGCCGAAGACCTCTTCGCCCGCGGTCACCTCGACCGGTACCGGCTCGCCGGTCAGCATCGACACGTCGACCGCCGACGAGCCGTCGACGACGCGGCCGTCGGTGGCGATCTTCTCGCCCGGCCGCACGACGAACCGGTCGCCCGCGTGCAGGCTCTCGACCGGGACCTCATCGCCGTTCTCGAGCCGCGCGGTCTTCGCGCCGAGCTCGAGCAACGCGCGCAGTGCGTGACCCGACCGCCGCCGGGCCCGGGCCTCGAAGAACCGGCCGAGCAGCAGCAGCGCGACGACCACCGACGCGGTCTCGAAGTACACGTGGGCGGCGTCGCCGCCGCCGAGGATGCCGCCCATCGCCACGCCGCCGTCGGCCGCGCCAAGGAACACGAGGGCCACGACCGACCACCCGTACGCCGCGAGCGTGCCCAACGAGATCAGCGTGTCCATCGTGGTCGCGCCGTGGCGCAGGTTGACGAGCGTCGCCTGATGGAACGGCCACCCCGCCCACAGGATCACCGGGGTGGACAGCGCGAACGCGATCCACTGCCATCCGTCGAACATCAGCGGGGGCACCATCGAGATCAGCAGCACCGGGATCGTGAGGGCGATCGCCACGAACAGCCGGGGACGGAGGTTGCGGAGCTCCTCGGCCTCGGGATCACGCTCCTGGTCCGGCGCCGCGTGCGGGACGGAGTAACCGAGCCCGGCGATGGTCGCCTCGAACTCACCGGGGCCGGTCGCCGCCGGGTCGTAGACCACGGTGGTGCGCTTGGTTCCGTAGTTGGCGTGCGCCTCGTGCGCCATCCGCATCGAGAGGGGGCTCGCCGGGCTCGGCGGCGTCGCCGAGGCCCACGCCAACTACGGCACCAAGCGAGCCACCGTGGTCTACGACCCGCGCGCCACCGGTACCGACGACTTCGAGGCCGCGATCAGC
>JBKPDG010000174.1:0-4875 GCA_046727755.1 Actinomycetota bacterium | reverse complement strand
GCGCGAAACCCTCCGCGATCTGCTCCAGCGGAAAGCGCGCGGTGATCAGCGACTCGACACCGAGCGAGGGCAGGAGCGCCAGCGCGCGGCGGAAGGACCTGCCGCGGCCGTAGGCTCCCTGGATGCGGACCTCGCGATAGTGGACGTC
Organism: Actinomycetota bacterium; assembly: GCA_046727755.1. Taxonomy (GTDB): domain Bacteria; phylum Actinomycetota; class Acidimicrobiia; order IMCC26256; family JACDBD01; genus JALZAA01. Next base: position 4,727 of record JBKPDG010000174.1, on the reverse strand, counting down.
GTACAGATCGACCGGGAGCGTGGCGCCCTTCGGGCTCACGCCCACGAGCTGAACCACGCCCATCGGTTTCACGACCGCCAGGGCCTCGGCCACGAGGTCGGGCTTTCCGACCGCCTCGCACGCGATGTCCGGCCCCCGCCCGTTCGTCAGGTCCCTGACCACCTGCTTCAGATCCTCTCGACCCGGGTCGACGACATGATCGGCGCCGAGCCTCTGCGCGATCTCCCGCCGTTCGGCGATGGGGTCGGACAGGATGGCCCGGGCGGCGCCCCGCTGCTTTGCGATCGCCAACGTGAGCAAGCCCATGATGCCGCCGCCGATGATCAGCGCGGTGGCGTTCTTGCCGATCCGGATCATCTCGAGACCGGCCAGGCAGCAGGCGGCGGGCTCGGCCATGGCGGCCGTCGACAGAGCGAGCCCCGCCGGGACGGGGTGCACGGCGTGCGAGGGAAGCACCACGCGTTCGGCGAACCCCCCCGCCCGGGTGATGCGGAGGCAATGGCTGACGCGTCGCTCGCGGCACTCCGCGCACTCGCCGCATCCATAACTCGGCTCGCAGGCCACCGCGCGTCCGATCAGGCGCCGGCTCACCCGGGGGCCCACCTCGAGGACGACTCCCGCATACTCATGCCCCATCACCATCGGGGGCTTCCAGGGAAACAGCCCCTGAGTGGCATGCACGTCGGTGCCGCAGATCCCCGCCGTGTGGACCGTGACGAGCACCTGGCCCGGGCCCGGCACGGGGTCGGGGACGTCGTCGAGGGTGAAGTGGCTCTCGCCGCGCCACGTGGCGACGCGCATGGGTGGGCTAGCCGTACGCCTTGCGGAGCGACGCCGCGACCTCGTCGAGCGCGGCGCGCGCCTTGTCGAGCAGGCGCGTCATGCGGAAGAAGCCGTGGAACATGCCGGGGTAGCGCGTGAGCGTCACGGGTACCGCGGCATCGCGGAGCCGGGCGGCGTAGGCTTCGCCCTCGTCGCGGAGCGGATCGCACTCGGCGGTGACGACGAGCGCTGCTGGCAGGCCGGCCAGGCTCGGCGCCTGGAGCGGCGACGCGTAGGGCTCCCTGCCTTGCTCGTCGCGCTCCAGGTAGTGTCGCCAGAACCAGCGCATTGCCTCGCGCGTGAGCACGTATCCGGTCGCGTTCTCGTGATAGGAGGGGGTGTCGAGCGCGTGATTCGTGACCGGGTAGATCAGGACCTGGTACACGAGCGCGGGCCCGCCTCGCTCGCGCGCCATGAGGGTGGCCACGGTGGCGAGGTTGCCACCGGCGCTGTCGCCGCCGACGGCCACCCGGCGCGGGTCGATACCGAGACGACCGGCGTTGTCCACGACCCACCGCAGGGCGACGTAGGCGTCCTCGGCGGCCACCGGGTACTTCCATTCCGGCGCCAGGCGGTAGTCGACGCTCGCCACCACTGAGCCGGCCGCGTTCGCCAGCGAGCGACAGATGCCGTCGTGGGTGTCGAGGTCGCCGATCACCCAGCCTCCGCCATGATAGAAAACCAGGGCCGGATGCGGGCCGACGCCACCGGGCGCGTACACGCGCACGGTGATCCGACCGCCCTCGACCGGCACGTCGTGGTCGGTCACCGCGGCGACCTCCTCGAACGGTCCGAGCGCCGCCGTCCGGGCGCGCATCGACACCCGAGCCTCCTCCGGGGTCGAGTCCTCGACGGGCTTGAGGTTGAGCGCGGCCATGGCATCGACGACTTTCTGAGCCTGGGGGTCAAGCGGCATCGGCATTGTCTCCTCGCGCAAGGGGAGCGGCTCTCGAGCACCGACAGCATATCCCGCGCCCGCGCGAATCGGAAGAGCCACGACGGAGCGGCGCGGGAGGTTTCGGAGGGAGGGTCGAAGCCCCTCCGACTGTGTCACACCTTCCGGAAGGTGACCGCATCGCCAACGGCGTCGGCCACGACCGTGTCGCCCTCAGCGAACTCGCCGGCGAGCAGCTTGAGCGCGAGCGGATCCTGGATCAGACGCTGGATGGTGCGCTTGAGCGGCCGCGCGCCGTACGTGGGGTCGTAGCCTTCCCGCGCGAGCAGGGCCTCGGCGGCCGGGGTCAGCTCGAGCTGGATCCGCTTGTCGGCCAGCCGCTTGCGCAGATGACCGAGCTGGATCTTCACGATGGCGGCGATCTCGTCACGCCCGAGGGGATGGAACACCACGATCTCGTCGATGCGGTTCAGGAACTCCGGTCGGAGGGCCCGCCGCAGCAGCTCGAGCAGCGCGGGCTTCGCCCGTTCCGGCGAGTCATACTCCTGGAACAGCTGGCTCCCGAGGTTCGAGGTCATGATCACCACGATGTTGCGAAAGTCCACCGTGCGACCGTGACCGTCGGTGAGCCGGCCGTCGTCCAGGAGCTGGAGGAGGACGTTGAACACGTCGCCGTGCGCCTTCTCGACCTCATCGAACAGCACGACCGAGTACGGCCGCCGGCGAACGGCCTCGGTGAGCTGGCCGCCCTCCTCGTACCCGACGTAGCCCGGCGGGGCGCCGATCAGGCGGGCCACCGTGTGCTTCTCCATGTACTCCGACATGTCGATGCGGATCATGGCCCGCTCGTCGTCGAAGAGAAACTCGGCGAGCGCCCGGGCCAGCTCGGTCTTCCCCACTCCGGTGGGACCGAGGAACAGGAACGAGCCGATGGGCCGGTTCGGATCGGACAGGCCGGACCGGGCCCGCCGGACGGCGTTCGACACCGCGACGATCGCCTCGCGCTGCCCGACCACCCGCTGACTCAGCCGCTCCTCCATCCGGACGAGCTTTTGCACCTCGGCTTCCAGGAGCCGGCTGACCGGGATCCCCGTCCACTTCGCCACCGTTTCCGCGATATCCTCCTCGTCCACTTCCTCCTTGAGCATCCGGCCGTTCTTCTGGATCTCCGCCAGACGGGCGTTCTCCGCCTCGAGGCGCTTCTCGAGGTCCAGCAGCGTCCCATAGCGCAGCTCGGCTGCCTTCTGGAGGTCGCCCCGGCGCTCGGCGTCGGTCATGGCCTGACGAGCCGTCTCGATGTCCTCCTTGATCTTGCCGATGGAGGTGATGGCGGCCTTCTCGGCCTCCCACTGAGCCTTCAGCGCGTCCGACTTCTCCTTGAGGTCGGCCAGCTCTGCGTCGAGGCGGGCGAGCCGCTCGCGCGAGACCTCGTCGGACTCGCGGGCCACCGACACGCGCTCGATCTGGAGCTGCATCACCCGGCGCTCGATCTCGTCGATCTCGTGGGGCATCGAGTCGATCTCGATTCGGAGCCGCGAGGCGGCCTCGTCCACCAGGTCGATCGCCTTGTCGGGCAGGAAGCGATCGCTGATGTAGCGGTGCGAGAGCACGGCTGCCGCCACCAGCGCCGCGTCCTTGATCTTCACCTTGTGGTGGACTTCGTACTTCTCCTTGAGCCCGCGCAGGATGGCGATGGTGTCCTCGACCGAGGGCTCGCGCACCATCACCGGCTGGAATCGGCGCTCGAGGGCAGGATCCTTCTCGACGTGCTTCCGGTACTCGTCGAGCGTGGTGGCGCCGATGCAGCGGAGCTCGCCGCGGGCGAGGGCCGGCTTCAGCATGTTGGCCGCGTCCACCGCCCCCTCGGCCGCGCCGGCTCCCACCAGGGTGTGCAGCTCGTCGATGAAGCAGATGATCTGCCCTTCAGCCTCGGTGATCTCGCGCAGCACCGCCTTCAAGCGATCCTCGAACTCGCCCCGGTACTTGGAGCCGGCCACCATCGCCCCGATGTCGAGGGCGACCAGGCGCTTGCCCTTGAGGCCCTCCGGCACGTCTCCGGCCACGATGCGCTGGGCCAGCCCTTCCACGATGGCGGTCTTGCCGACACCGGGCTCGCCGATGAGGACGGGGTTGTTCTTGGTGCGGCGCGAGAGCACCTGGATCACGCGCCGGATCTCCTCGTCGCGCCCGATCACCGGGTCGAGCTTGCCCTTGCGAGAAAGCTCAGTGAGGTCCCTCGAGTACCGCTGCAGGGCCTGGTACTTCTCCTCGGGGTTCTGGTCGGTCACCCGCTGGGTGCCCCGCACCTCCACCAGCGCGCGGTAGATGGCCTCGGGCGTGATCCCCTGCGAGGCCAGGATGCGCGCGGCCGCGCCCCCTTTCTCCTGGGCGATGCCGATCAGGAGGTGCTCGGTGGAGCAGTACTCGTCCTTCAGCCGCTGCGCTTCTTCCCAGGCCGTGTCGAACACGGCCTTGAGTCGGGGCGAGACGTACTGCCCCTGGGTGCCCCGCACCTTCGGCAGCCGCACCAGTTCGGCCTCGGTCTGGCGCACGACGATCTCCGCCCGCGCCCCCAGCTTCGCGAGCAGCGGGCCGACCACGCCCTCCTGCTGCTGGAGCAGCGCCGCCAGCAGGTGCTCGGGCTCGATCGCCTGGTGATTCCCCTGTTCGGCCAGGGACTGGGCCGCCTGTACGGCCTCCTGAGCCTTGACCGTGAACTTGTCGAACCGCATTGCTGCGCTCTCCTTCTCCGTTGATTGATCTTGCTCGATCGTCATCGCCTCGGACCGCAGACCCGGCGGCGACGCGAGTCCCGGCTCGAATGGCTACGCTGGTCGCAGCGACCGCAGCTCGGCGAACAGCTCGCGCTCGCGCTCCGTCAGCCGCGGCGGGATCGTGACCTGGACGCGAACGTACTGGTCGCCGGCGCCGCCACCGCGGAGGTGCGGCATGCCGTACCCACGGAGTCGGAAGATCCTGCCGCTCGAGGTCTCCGGCGGCACCTTCATGG
>JBKPDG010000173.1:0-4387 GCA_046727755.1 Actinomycetota bacterium | reverse complement strand
GTCTAGGCTCGTGGACCAGCTACTCAACTTTGCACGCATCGACGCCGGCCGCGTGCAGCTGAACCCTCGACCGTTGGGCGTTCGACTAGCAGTCGACTGTGTGCTCGGCGACATCGCCCCGCTCGTATCCAAACATCGCATCGACGTCGACGTTCCCACCGCCGTGACCGTCTTAACCGACGCCCATGCCTTCGCGCATGTGCTCGCCAACCTCCTTACCAACGCGGCGAAGTTTTCGTCCGCTGGTAGCCGGATCGGAATCACCGCCCGGGACGACAGTGCCGACGTGGTCATCTCGGTCGAGGACGAGGGAATCGGCATCGCCCCAGAGGAGCAGGATCGGATCTTCGAACGCTTCTACCAGTCAACGCCGCCGACGGCCCCGCCTTTAGGCACTGGCATCGGCCTCACCATCGCCCGCCATTTCACCGAGCAGCAAGGGGGAGCTATCTGGGTTCGCAGCCAACCCGGCGAGGGTGCAACGTTCTACTTCACGCTTCCCAGCGCCCATACTCCTCACGCGAGCAGTTGAGACGGGCTGCGAGAGCGACTTTGTCGGGCGCCCCAGCCCTATAGGAAGCGTAAGGGAAGGGTGTGGCGAGGTCGCGGCTTCGATCGAGGCCAAACGCGACCGCTGGTCTCCGCCCGTCGGCTCGCACGGAACACCGGCTCCACGGGTACCGAATCACAGATGCCTGCGCGACCGAACCGGCGATCTGTGCGGCTATTGAAGTATGGCCACACGATTCTTGAACACGGCAGTTCAGAGTCGCGATGGAAGGAACCGCGAATCACCACGTGAGGAATGGGCATACGCTCGGGGATGCGGCAGGACGGATCCGACCTGCCCCGGATTCGTCCGCCGCATCACTCGCTGTTGGGGGGCCGACGCGAGGGGGCGGGAGACCCCTGTCCAGGCCTCCCGCCTCCCCGTTCTTCGAGGGCGCGCTTGGGGGGCGGTTCCTCGACGGGATACTCGCAACCACCGCTAAAGGCCCGGTTAAGGCTCCTAAACGGCTCCGCGTGCTCAGGCGAGGCGCTAGTGGCGTAGCGGCCGCACGCCGGGCCCACCGGCCGAGGCTGCATTCCGGTAAGTCTCCTCGAGCCCGTCGGCGACTTGCTGACGAGTCCGCGGGAACAGGTGCCCGTACCGATCGGACGTGACTCGAATCGACGAGTGGCCCGCGCCCGCCTCCCTAAGCAGCTGCGATCCACGACCTGCGCCACACGTGCGCCGCACTGCTCATCCATCCTGGCTGCCCCTGTTGCACGGCATCGCGCATCACGACGACCAGCCGCGTGGTCATGGACAGCGGGTCCGGGCCGTGTTCAGCCCAGCGCGATAGATCTCGGCGCAGCCCTCAGCCCCGTTACCGCTTGTCGGCGCGACAACAGTGCGGTCTTGGCCCAAAACGAGTGAACCAGCTCGGCTGGAAGGACTAGCCGGGCTGGATTGGGCTGTCGATCGACGCGATCTCGCCGAGCGCGTAGGCCACCGTCTCTTCCACAGTCCAGCTCCGCCCGACGATCAGCTCGCGCTCCCGCTCGTCGTCGGCGACCGAGGCCGCGACCAGGTGGAGCGCTGACTGCCGCAACGCGATCTCGATGGGGAGGCCGGGAAGCCTCAGCTTGCGGCGCACTTCCTCTGACGCGCCAAGCAGCTTCGCCGCAGCTGTTGGCCTCCCGCGCAGACACAGCGCGGCGGCCGTGCCCTCGAGGGAGGTCGGGAGGTAGAACGCGTCGCCGAGTTCCCTGTAGATCTCGAGTGTCTCGCCGAAGAGGCCTAGTGCGCCCTCGTGCTCGCCGAGCATGACGCGGAGATGTCCGCTGACGACGCGTGCCAGTGCCGAGTAGCTGGTGTCGCTCTTCAGCGCAAGACTCTCATCGAGAAGTGCGACACCGCGTTTGAGGTCCCGGCCTCCCCACGCGAACCCGAGGGCCGCGAGCGACCCTGCGATCTGGGTGACGTATCCCAGGTCGCGCCCGATCGCGAGGGCCTCTTCGCCGGCGGCGAGCGCACCATCGGTGTCGTCGAGGATTGCGCGCGCCATGCACGTGCCGGTGAGCGCGCTTGCGATCTCGTACGGATCGTCGATCGCTCGGGATGCGACGGTCGCTTCCTCCAAGCGAGCGAGCGAGCGGTCGAAGGAACCGGCGAAGAAGTCATCGAGGGCAAGAGTGCACAGCGCCTCGGGGTCGGGCGGGATGCCTGCGGCCTGCGAGAGGGCCACGCTCTTCTCGGCGTGACGGGCGCACTCTTCACGCCCGTTGATGTAGCCGATCCAGGCGGCGTCCGCGAGTCCGCCAGCTCGTGCCGCCGCGGATGCGTTGCCGGCAAGGTCGGCTGCCGCGAGCGCGCGCTGCACACCCTCGGAGGGCATGAGCTCGGTCCAAAACGTGCGCAGGATCCGGACAAGGCGAAGAGCGGTGACCGCGTCGCCGGCCGCGAGGTGCCAGTCGAATGCGGCCCGGATGTTGTCGAGCTCCGTGAGGAGCGTTTCGTACGCGGCGTGCTGGCGTGGGCCACGCACATCATCGGCGAGGCTCTCAACCAGGCGGGTGAAGTGCTCGGCATGCCGGGTACGAACGGCGACCTCTTCGCCCCTGCTGGCGAGGCGCTCGTGTGCGTATCGTCGCAGCGACTCGAGCATCCGGTACCGGGTCGTCTTCGCCTCATTTTCGGCAACCACCATCGACTTCCGGACGAGGGCGCCCAGGCCGTCAAGCACGGTCGGTTCGTCGAGCCCGTTACCCGTGGCTACAGATCGCGCGGTGGTGATCGTCCAGCCCCCCGCGAAGACCGAGAGGCGGGAGAACAGAGTCTGCTCGTTTGTCTCGAGGAGCTGGTGCGACCAGTCGATGGTGCCTCGCAGCGTCTGGTGGCGCCCCCCGTGCTTGCGGTCGACGCCCAAGAGCTGGAAACGGTGCTCGAGGTGGTGGACGATCTCGGCTGGTGTCATCGAGTCGATTCGGACGGCGGCGAGCTCGAGCGCCAGCGGGATGCCGTCGAGGCGCCGGCAGAGCTCAGCGACGTCGGCCTGGTTCTCGGCAGTGAGTCCAAAACTCGCCGTCCCGGCGCACGCGCGCTCGACGAACAGCTGCACGGCCGGGCACCCTGCTAGCCGGCCGGTATCCGTATCGTCGCTGGGTGCGGGCACCTCGAGCACCGGTACCCGCAAAACCTGCTCGTAGGTGGGCCCGAGTGGCTCGCGGCTCGTGCCCAGTACGTGGAGGTGCGGTGCGGCATTGAGAAGTGTGTCCACGAGCCGCGCTGCCGCGTCGATGACGTGTTCGCAGTTGTCGACGACAAGCAGGAGGGACCGGTCGGCAAGGTAGTCAGCGATCGTGTCCGTTACGGGCCGGCCGCTCCGTTCGCGGAGCCCGAGTGTGGCGGCGACCCTTCCGGGCACGAGGCTGGGGTCGTCAATCGGAGCGAGCTCGACGAGCCAGGCGCCGTCGTCGAACCGCGGTACGAGGTCGGCGGCGCACTGGACGGCCAGGCGCGTCTTTCCCACGCCACCCACCCCCGTAAGCGTTACGAGCCGGGACGCCTTCACCAGCTTCCGCGTTGCCCGCAGGTCGTCCTCGCGGCCGACGAGGCTCGTCAACGCCGCGGGCAGGTTGTGGCGAGGACGCTCCGGTGGCGACCGCGGGGGCGCGTCGAGGCTCAGATCCTGGACCAGCACCGCCTGCTCGCGCGCACGCAACGCCGGCGACGGCTCGATGCCCAGCTCCTCGGTCAAGGTGTGGCGGGCGTCCTGGAACGCGCGCAGCGCATCGGCCTGCCGCCCGCACCGGTACAACGCGAGCATGAGCTGCTCCCAGCGGTGCTCCCGCAATGGCTCCGCTTCGACCGCCCGAACCAACGAGTCGACGATCAGCTCGTGACGGCCCAACGCGAGCTGCACGTCCCCCCACAGCTCGTCCGCCCGCCGTCGCAGCTCCTCGATGCGTGTCACGTCACTACGCAGCCACACCTCGTCGGCGAGCGTCCCCCACGGGCGGCCCCGCCACAACGCACGAGCCGACTCCACGTCGCCGAGCGCCTGCTCCGGCTCCACCCCCGCGAGCTCCTCGGCGTCGTGCACCAACGACTCGAATTGCTCGGCATCGATCCGGGCCCGATCGATCTCCAACGCATAACCGTCCCCGGCCGTCCGAATCGCCGAGCACGCCCCACTTCGAAGATCGGGTTCCAACGCCTGCCTCAGGTGACTCACGTGCACGTGGAGGGCCGTGGTCGCTGTCGCCGGCGGCGAATCCCCCCACAAGCGCTCGACCAGCGTGTCCCGCTCGACCGCGCCCGGTGCGCCCAGCAAGAGGGCAGCCAGCAGCCGTTGCGCCATGGGCCCGCCGAGCGGAATCGGCGCCCCGGCACGCAACACCC
>JBKPDG010000172.1:0-7291 GCA_046727755.1 Actinomycetota bacterium | reverse complement strand
TTGGAGGACCGCGCGACGGTGTGACCGGCGCCGGGGGCACCGGACTGATGCGCCCGGGCCGGCACCGATGATCCGTCCGAGCCCCTGCTCGCCTCGCTTCGCTCGGCTCGGGTCTTCGACCCGGGTCTCGGCCGGGCGGGCCGGACTGCCCGGGACGCATCGCCCGGAGCCCCCGACGCCTCGCCGGCGCGATCTTCGAAAACGGACGAAGAACTTGCCGCGACCTAGCGACGGAGAAAGCTCAGCGCGCGCTCCCACGCGTCGGTGGCGTCGTCGGGGCGGTGGGCGGGGCGCTCGGGCGCGTGGACGAAGCCGTGGTCGGCTTCGGGATACACGACGATCTCGCAATCGTCGCGGTCGCGCCACGCAGCACGCAGCGCGTCGATGTCGTCGGGTGGTGTCCAGGGGTCCTTGCCGCCGAGGATCGCCAGGGTCGGGCACACCTGCGGTGCGGTGTCGAGCGGTTCGCGCTGCCCGGGCCCCTCCCAGTCGTCGGGCAATCGGATCATCCCGTAGAACGGCACGGCGCGCGCGAACGCGCCGGTGGCGGCGGCCTTCAGGGTGTACATGCCGCCCATGCAGAAGCCGATGATCGACACGCGTTCGACGCCGTCGCCGGTGGTGAGGAACGCGGCCGCGGCGGCGAGGTCCCCGAGCTGCAGGTCGTCGTCCATGTCCTTCATGTGCGACATGCGGACTCCGACATCGGACGCCTCACGTACTTCACGCGGGAAGCGGGCGAACGGCTCTATGCACGCAACCGCGAACCCGTGGGTCGCGAGGCGGCGGCACTGGTCGTCGAAGAGGTCACGGACACCGCCCATGTCGGGGTGCACGACGACACCCGAGTCCGGTGTGCCCACGGGGCGGGCGTGGATCGCGTCCACCGGAGTGCCGTCCCCGGCGACGAGGACGAACCGTTCGACCCTCGCCTCGTGCGGACCCTCGGCGAGCTCGCCCATCTCCTAGACGTAGCGCTCGAGGATCGACGTCTCCGCCAGCCGGGACAAGCCCTCCTTGATGGCCCGGCCCCGGGCTTCGCCGACGCCTTCGACCTCGACGAGGTCGGACACGCCGGCACGCATGATCTTCTGGAGGTTCGAGAAGCGCTCGACCACGTGGTCGGCGACCGCCTCCGGGATTCTCGGGATCTTGTGCAGCAGCCGGAAGCCCCGCGGCTGGATCGGGGCGTCGAGGCTCACGTCGGCGGGGAGATGGAGCAGCGACGCGACCTCCCGCAGGTCCAGCAGCGATTCGGTGTCGAGGTCGGCGAGCTTCACCATCACGTCGACGAGGCCCCAGTCGGGGCCGTCCACGAAGTAGTCCTTGGCGACGAGCCGGCGGTCGTCCTCGACGCCGCCCATCGCCTCCTCCAGCTGCAGGAGGACGAGCCGGCCGTCGGCGCCGAGCTCGATCACGTAGCCCTCGATCTCCTCGGCGATGCGGCGCACCATCTCGGCCCGCTGGAGGACGGTGGCGACGTCACGCACCGTGACGAGGTCCTCGACCTCGAGGGCCGACAGGGAGTTGCTCACCGCGTCGAGCCGGACGCGGTAGCGCTCAAGGATCTGGACGGCGCGGTCGGCCCGGCCGAGCACGCGCGGGATCGGTTCAAGCGTGCGCTTGAGGCCGCGGCGGTGGACGGCGACGACCGACATGTCCTCGGAAACGGTGATGACCGGGACGTCGATCTGGCGGCCGACGCGTTCGGCGGTGCGGTGACGGGTGCCGGTCTCCGATGTCGGGATGTTGGGGTCGGGCACGAGGTGCACGTTGGCCCGGGCGACGCGGGACGTGTCGGAGGCGAGGATGATGGCGCCGTCCATCTTCGCCAGCTCCGAGAGACGCTGGGGTGTGAACTCGGCGTCGAGGAGGAACCCGCCCGAGCACACGTGGAGCACCTCGGGGCCGTCGCCGACGACGATCATCGCCCCCATACGGGCTTGGAGAATTCGGTCGAGGCCTTCCCGCAGCGGCGTGCCCGGCGCCACGAGGCGCAGGGAATCGAGCATCGCTTCTGTACGTGGTTGAGCGGGCACCGCAGGATCCTCCAGGTCTCGAACGGTCACCGCCCGCCCGTTCGAGGGGGCAACGATACCAACAACCACCGGCGGGCAGCCGGGCCTCGCGCGAACCCTGACGGTGGCGTCAGTCGGGCTTCGTCCCGGTGACGTAGCCGGGTGCGTCGATCCCGTAATCGATGCCGCGCCGCCCGCTCACGCGCTGCTCCCGCCCCGCCCCCGCGCGCGACGCCGGCGGCCCCGCAGCTCGCCCCCCACGAACAGGCCGATCCCGAGGACACCGAGCACGACCGCTCCGGCGAGCAGCAACGCCCGCGTCGTGTCGAGCTGGGACGCCGACGTGGCGAGGCTGACCTTCTCACCCGGCTCCGGCTCCACCTCGGTCACGTCGCCGCCGGGGAACACGAAGCGGACTCGCAGCCGGAAGGCGTCGTTGATCTGCGCGGCGAGACGCTGGTCGATCTGCGCGAGGTCGACCCGCTGGCCGGTCAACTGCGCGACGAGCTCCGGGTCGTTGGCGACGCCGGCCGTGAGCCGCGAGAGGTCGGCCTCGCCCGTGACCTTGTACTCGGTGGACAGGAAGCCTTGATCGCGCTCCAGAGCCACCCCGCGCAGCGGGCCGTCGTTCCCGCTGAGCTCGGCGACGACGCCGGCGAGGCCCCTCGCGTTCTCGAAGCGCTTCCGCATCGAGACGGTCGCGCTCCCGTTCGGCGCCCGCCGCCATGGGGTCACCGTCCAACCGGCGGCCTGGAGGTCACCCAGGCGCACCCGATCCTCGAGCGCGCCCCCGCCCGCCTCGGCGTTCTTCACCGCGTCGGCGTCGAGCTTGACCCTGACCCGCACGCTGCCGCTGCCGTCGTCGTTCACGTCGATCGTCAGCGTCGTGTCGACCTTGCAGCCTGCGAGCAGCAGGCAGGCGACGAGAAGGACCAGGAGGCGGCGCATCGGGCGCCGAGTCTGGCATCAGCGCCCGCGGCGCAACTCGCGCCGCGAGGCTGCGGTCAGCTCTCGGAGGGGCCGCTGCCGGCGAGCTCGACCGGCGGGGGCTCGACGCCCTCGATGGCGCGGAAGTTGATCTCGGCGGCGTCGCCTTCGCCCTGGACGTCGACGACGATGGTCTCGCCGGCGTGGAACTCCTTCCACAGGATCTTCTCCGAGAGCGGGTCCTCGACGTGGCGCTGGATGGCGCGACGCAGTGGCCGTGCTCCCAGCTGCGGGTCGTAACCCTTCTTGGCCAGGTACAGCTTCGCCTCGGGCGTGAGCTCCAAACCGAGCCCCTGCCCCTCAAGCTGGGCCTGCACCCGCTTGATCATCAGGTCGACGATCTCGGTGACCTCGGGCTGGGTCAGCTCGTTGAAGACGATGACCTCGTCGATGCGGTTCAGGAACTCGGGACGGAAGCTCCGCTTGAGCTCCTCCATCACTCGTTCCTTCATCTTCTCGTAAGTGACCGCCTCGTTGGCGGGGCCGAACCCAATGTTCGCCTTGCGGAGGTCGGCCGTCCCGAGGTTGGACGTCATGATGATCACGGTGTTCTTGAAGTCGACCGTGCGGCCTTGCGCGTCCGTCAGCCGCCCGTCCTCCAGGATCTGGAGCAGCGTGTTGAACACGTCGGAGTGCGCCTTCTCGATCTCGTCGAACAGCACGACCGAGAACGGCTTGCGCCGCACGGCCTCGGTGAGCTGCCCGCCCTCGTCGTAGCCGACGTAGCCCGGGGGCGACCCGACCAGCCGCGACACGGTGTGCTTCTCCATGTACTCGCTCATGTCGAGCTGGATGAGCGCGCTCTCGTCACCGAAGAGGAACTCGGCGAGCGTCTTGGCCGTCTCGGTCTTCCCAACGCCGGACGGGCCGAGGAAGATGAACGAGCCCGATGGGCGCTTCGGGTCCTTCAGGCCCGCGCGCGTCCGGCGGATCGACTGCGACACGGCCTTGATGGCGTCGTTCTGGCCGACGACCCGCTTGTGCAGCTCGTCCTCCATGCGCAGCAGCTTGGCCGTCTCCTCCTCGGTGAGCTTGTAGACGGGGATGCCCGTCCACAGCGCCAGCACCTCGGCGATCGACTCCTCGGTGACCTCGTTGAAGAGATCGACGCCCTCGGCGCGCCACTCGCTCTCCTTGGCCGAGCGCTGCTCGAGGAGCTCCTTCTCGCGGTCGCGCAGGCTCGCGGCCGTCTCGAACTGCTGACCCTCGATCGCGCCTTCCTTGTCCTTGCGGACCTTGGCGATCTCGTCCTCAAACTCGCGGTAGTCGGGCGGCGCCTGCATCCGGTGGATGCGCAGACGCGACCCGGCCTCGTCGATGAGGTCGATCGCCTTGTCGGGCAGGTACCGGTCGGAGATGTACCGGTCGGCGAGGTTCGCCGCCGCCACCACCGCCTGGTCGCTGATCGTGACGCGGTGGTGACCCTCGTAGCGGTCGCGCAGGCCCTTGAGGATCTCGATGGTGTGCGCGACGGTCGGCTCCTCGACCTTGATGGGCTGGAACCGGCGCTCGAGGGCGGCGTCCTTCTCGAGGTGCTTGCGGTACTCGTCGAGCGTGGTAGCGCCGATCGTCTGGAGCTCGCCGCGCGCCAGCATCGGCTTCAGGATGCTGGCGGCGTCGATCGCGCCCTCGGCCGCGCCGGCGCCGACGAGCGTGTGCAGCTCGTCGATGAACAAGATGATGTCGCCGCGGGTCCGGATCTCCTTGAGCACCTTCTTGAGGCGCTCCTCGAAGTCGCCGCGGTAGCGGGAGCCGGCGACGAGCGCGCCGAGGTCGAGCGTGTAGAGCTGCTTGCCGACGAGGGTCTCGGGCACGTCGTCCTCGACGATGTCGGACGCGAGGCCCTCGACGATGGCCGTCTTGCCTACGCCGGGCTCGCCGATCAGCACCGGGTTGTTCTTGGTGCGCCGCGACAGCACCTGCATCACCCGCTCGATCTCCTTCTCGCGACCGATGACGGGGTCGAGCTTCTTGTCGCGGGCGAGCTGCGTCAGGTTGCGGCCGAACTGGTCCAGCACGAGCGAGCCGCTGGGCTGCGCCTCGCCGGAGCCGCCGCCCTGGGTGGCGCCTTCCTTGCCGCCGGCGTAGCCCGAGAGCAGCTGGATGACCTGCTGGCGGACGCGCGACAGGTCGGCGCCCAGCTTCACGAGCACTTGCGCGGCGACGCCCTCGCCTTCGCGGATCAGCCCGAGGAGGATGTGCTCGGTGCCGATGTAGTTGTGGCCGAGCTGGAGCGCCTCGCGCAGGCTCAGCTCGAGAACCTTCTTGGCCCGAGGCGTGAACGGAATGTGCCCGGACGGGGCCGAGCCGCCGTGGCCGATGATCTCCTCGACCTGGGCGCGGACGGCCTCGAGCGAGATGCCGAGCGACTCGAGCGCCTTGGCCGCGACGCCCTCACCCTCGTGGATCAGCCCGAGCAGGATGTGCTCGGTGCCGATGTAGTTGTGGTTGAGCAGGCGCGCCTCTTCCTGCGCCAGCACGACCACCCGTCGGGCTCGATCGGTGAAACGTTCGAACACGTGTCAACCGCCTCTCGGGGAGCAATTCAGCGTCCGCATTTCCCTGTACCCCATTCGGCACCGGGAACGACTTCGGACGCTGACTCCGTCTTCAGTGTATCGGGCAGGCCCCGGAATTCCGGTCCGCATCGGACCGGGCCGCCGCCCGCATCCCTGTAATTGCCTAGATGTTGGTAGACAACTCCAGCTTGGAGTTTGTTCCCGCCGGACCGTAACGTCGGTCGTATGGACCCGGTCCAGACGCTGGCGCTCCCGTCGCTGGCGGGCGACCTGGCCCGGGTCGAGGACTCGCTCCACGAGGCGGTCAGCACCCCCGACCGCTTCCTCGCCGAGGTGGCATCGCACCTCATCGGCGCGGGTGGGAAACGGATCCGCCCCACGCTCACGCTGTGCGCGGCGTACGCGGCCGGCGGCGACGACGGACCCGCCGCGGCCGACGCCGTCACCGGGGCGGTGGCCATCGAGCTCGTCCACCAAGGCTCGCTGTACCACGACGACGTCATCGACGAGGCCGAGACCCGCCGGGGCGTGCCGAGCGTCAATGCCCGGTGGAGCAACATCGTGGCCATCCTCGCCGGCGACTTCCTGCTCGCCCGGGCGTCGGCGCTGGCGGCCCGGCTCGGTGGCGACGTCGCCGAGATCCTCGCAAGCACGATCGCCGAGCTGTGCCGGGGGCAGGTCCTCGAGCTCCAGCACCTCTTCGACGTCGACCGCAGCGAGGAGGGCTACTGCTCGGCGATCGAGGGGAAGACGGCGTCGCTGTTCGGCACCTCGTGCCGGGTCGGCGGCATGGTGTCCGGCGTCGGCGAGCCCACGCTCGACGCGCTCACGCGCTACGGCTTCCACCTGGGCATGTGCTTCCAGATCGTCGACGACGTGCTCGACATCACCGCGACCGACGCGATGCTCGGCAAGCCGGCGGGACAAGATCTCGTCGAGGGCGTGTACACGTTGCCGGTGATCCACGCGATCGCGTCGAGCCCGGCGCTGCGCGAGCGCCTCGGCCACCCGCTCGACGCCGACCAGCTCGCTGAGGTCAGGCGCCTGGCGAGCGGCGACGGCGCGATCGATGCCGCGCTCGGCAAGGCGCGCGATCACGCCGCCAAGGCAGGTGACGCGCTCGACGGCGCCGAAGGTCTCTCGCCTGATGTGTGCGCGGCCCTCACGCGTCTCGTGCGCGGGCTCGTCGACCGCGATTCCTAGGTGGTCGCAGCGGCGTCGATAACGCCGGCGTCGAGGGGGCTGACACGCTCGAGGAAGTCGAGCACCGCGTCGTTGAACGCGTTCGGCGACTCGACCATGAGGCCGTGGGCGGCGCCGCGCAGCTCGACCAGCTGCGCGTACGGGATCATCTCGGCCAGCTCCTCGGCGTCGCCGATCGGCGTGAGCGCATCCTGCGAGCCCGTGATTACCAGGACGGGCACGCGCAGATCGCGAAGCTCGAAGCGCAGCTCGTCGGGCGCGTCGAGGATCGCCTGCACCTGCGCGGCGAAGCCGTCCGGATCGGAGTTCAGGAGGATCCGGGCGAGGATGTTCAACCACACGCCGAACCGCCGGCGCAGCCGCGGTCCGACGAGCCAGCGCAGCCCGTCGTCGCCGAGACCGGCGGCGCCGCGTTCCTGCACGGTGTCGGCCCACTCCTGGAGCAGCTCGCGACGCCACGGATGGTGGCGGCACGAGGTGCACGCCAGCACGAGCGAGCGTGTGCGCTCGGGATGCATCACGCCGATGATCTGGGCGATCACGCCGCCCATCGACGCGCCGACG
>JBKPDG010000171.1:0-5358 GCA_046727755.1 Actinomycetota bacterium | reverse complement strand
CCCGGAACCACTTCACTGCCGCCGCCACGACGTAGACGGCGTTGGCGAGGAAGAGCAGAGCGTACGCCGCGAAGAAGACGCGCGGCGCCCCCAGCAGGAAGAACACGAGGCAGAGCACACCGTAGTCGGTAGGGACAACGGCGATCGAGCGCAGCGTGGACGGCTGGGTCACCCGCGGCGGCCTGCTGCCCCGCGACGCGTAGTGCACCAGCCTGAGCTGATCGTTGAGCGTCATTCCGAAGAAGGCGACCGTCCCGGCGAGCTGGAATCCGAGCGGGACCAGCAGCCAGCCGGCTGAGTCGAGGGGGAAGAACCGGTAGACGGAAATCAGCACGGCTCCGTGCAGTGCCGAGATCTTGGCGCAGTCGACCATGTGATCCAGCCACTCGCCGGATATCGAGCCGCCGCCGCGGAGTCGGGCCAGTTGACCATCTGCCGAGTCCAACGCGTAGCCGAGCAGCAGGGCGAGTGACACCGCGATCGCCAGCGGCCAGGACGGCCGGAACAGGGCCAGTGCGGCGATCCCGGCATATGAGAACAGCGCGCTCACCGCGGTGACCTGATTTGGCGTCAGCCCGGCGTGATATGCCAGCGCCGCCAGATACCGGCCCGCTCGTCGGTTGACGAGTCGGGAGTACGCCGGTGAGCCCGCTGCTGGTGGCTTCTGAGCCGAGGACAGCCTCCGCAGGGTCGCGGCGTATCCCCGTTCAGAGGAGTCCGGCACGGTTTCGGGCATGGCATACGGTAGCGGGAGGGATGGTGCCGACGGTGGCCATTCAGCCGAGATGGGTCGGCGACGCAAGGCGGCCGCCAGCGTCGGCGCCCGCTGGCCCGATGCGCAGCGGATGACGATCGCCGATCCCTCGGGTGTAGATCTCGCGCCAAGAGGGAACGACATCCTGTGCGAGGACACCCTGGAGGCGGATGGGGGGCCGTCATGAGGTCGCCATCTTCGATGACTCGCCACTGTGGACTCATCCCGGTCATGGCCGCAGTGTCAGTTGCCGTCGCGGTGAGCGTTCCGCTCGGCGCTTCCAAGGCCTTCGCCGATACGGCTCCACCGGCGGGCACGCCGGCGACGGTGAGCGCGGACCCGCTTCCCACCTGGCAGATCAACGGCGTTGTCTGGAGTCAGGTCACCGTGGGCAGCACCGTGTACGTGACCGGCAGCTTCTCCAAGGCCAGGCCGCCGGGCACGGCGGCCGGCAGCGCGAGTGAGGTCGCGGCCGCGAACATCTTCGCCTTCGATATCACGACGGGCAATCGCGTAGGCACGTTCAGTCACTCACTCAATGCACAGGGACTCGTGATCGCCGCGTCGCCCGACGGCTCGCGGGTGTACGTGGGCGGCGACTTCACCGCCGTCGATGGTCAGGCCCGCAACCGCATCGCCGCCTTCGACACCGCCACCGGCGCGCTCAGCTCGACATTCAGGCCGTCCATCTCGTACCAGGTCCGCGGGATCGCGGCCACGAACGGCACGGTCTACGTGGGTGGCAACTTCACCAGCGTCAACGGTGTCAGCCGTACCCGGCTGGCCGCCATGAGCGCCTCGACCGGGGCGCTGCTGTCCTGGGCGCCGAAGGCTGACAACAACGTTGTACGGACGATGACACTGTCGCCGGATCGCTCGCGGGTCATCGTCGGCGGCCACTTCACCACGCTCAACGGAGTGCCGGCCTATGGCATGGGTGCGCTCGATGCTGCGACCGGCGCGACGCTTCCGTGGGCTGCGAATCAGACCATCCGGGACGCCGGCAGCAGTGGAGCGATCACCAGCCTCAGAGCCGACGGCACTTACATATACGGCACCGGTTACGCGTTCGGCGCGGGCTCGAGTTTCGAAGGCACGTTCGCGGCCGAGCCGAACACGGGCAGGATTGTCTGGCTCAACGACTGTCATGGCGACTCGTACGACGCATTCCCGATCGGACAGGCGCTCTACAGCGTCGGCCACGCCCACGACTGCTCGGCCGTCCAGGAATTCCCCGAGACCAGCCCGCGGACGTGGCACCACGCCCTCGCCTGGACGACCTACGCCACCGGCACGAACATCGGGCCAGACTCCTACGGCTGGAACTACAACGGCTGGCCCGATTCCTCGCTACTGCACTGGTACCCGACCCTCGGCATCGGGTCCTACACCGGGCAGTACCAGGCCGCGTGGTCGGTCACCGGCAACAGCAACTACGTCGTGCTCGGCGGCGAGTTCCCCACCGTCAACGGCATCGCGCAGCAGGGCCTGGTCCGGTTCGCCGTCAAGGCGATCGCGCCCAACCTGGTCGGCCCGAGGGCGAGTTCGGCGCTGACGCCGACCGCCAGCTCGCAGGGCAACGGCACCGTCCGGGTGGCCTGGCGGGCCACCTGGGACATGGACAACCGGACGCTGACGTACCGCGTCCTGCGCGACGGTGGCGCCACACCGATCTACACGACGAGTCAGGCATCGTCGTTCTGGCAGTTGCCCAGCATGGCGTTTGTGGACAGCGGTCTGGCACCGAGATCAACCCACACGTATCGAGTGCAGGTCGTCGACCCGCTGGGCAATGTGAGAACCAGCTCGACGTCGAATACGGTCACGGTCTGATCGGCGCGGACCGGCCAGCCTGGAAGCGGAAACTGCTGCCATAGTGGCAGTTTCGGCTTCAGGGCTGGAGAAGATCGGCGATCAGCCGGGCTGCCTCGGCCGGGTCGCTCAGCGTGAGCCGCCAGGTCCGGGCGGCGGCGACCAGCTCGTGCGCGAGGCCGAACGCCCGCTCCGGACGGCGCCAGTGACTGAACGAGCGGCGCAGCAGCTCCGCAACCGCCTCGCCGCGGCGTACCGGCTCGAGCGTCGGCCCCGCCCTGCCGTCGGCGCGGCTCGGCAGCACCACGTGCGCGAGCGTGAGCGGCCCGGCGGCGACAGTCGCGCCCAGGTCCGCGGCGGTGAACAGCCGCTCGCCGCCATCGGCCGCCGGCCCGGCGAGGTCGACCCCGGTGACGTCGACCCCGGTGACGTCGACCCCTGTGATGTCGACCCCGGTCGCGCCGACCCCGGTCACGCCGACCCCGGTGGCGCCGACCGCGGCGGCGCTCCATGCCGACAGCGCGATCGGCCGCGGGTACGGCAGCACCGCGCCGGTGCCCCAGCGCACGCACAGCGCCTCGTCGGACACGTAGTCCAGGCCGGCGCGAAGGCAGGCGGCGGTCAGCGTGCTCTTGCCAGCACCGGACCCGCCCGGGAACGCGACCACCTGCCCACCCGCCGACACCGCACCGGCGTGTACCGCGAAACTGTCCACGTCGGCCAGGGCGGTCGTGTTCAGCTCCGTCAGCACCCGGACCACGGGGTCGGCGGCGTCGGCGTCCGCTGCGACGTCGATGCGGCGCGCCGGCGTCCCGTCCTGCCCGATCCCGGCGGCGGGCAGGAACGGTTCCAGTAGCCGGCGCAGCTCCGCGCCGACGTCAGGATCGGCACCGTCGAGCACGAACCGGGTGCCGAGCAGCGTGACCCTCAGTTGCGCGTTCAGGCTGGCCCCCTCGCGCTGCGAGGCCTCGCTGCCCACCGACGCCCCCCAAAGTCAGCCATGTGACGCGCTCCCGCGGGCAAGGGTGTCATGCCGGCAGGCTCACCGCCGCGAGTAGGCTTGACTTCACACCCCCGGTCAGCTCCCGATCGGGGTCGAGGCCGCCCCGGCGCGAGCACAGCACAGGAGCGCAGCGCGGGGACCGCCGGGCCAGAACAGCGCTGCCCTGGAGGCGTGGGGACCCCCGATGACGCTCGCCGGACTGCTCGATGTTGTCCGCACCGATCCCGCCCTGACCCGTGCCGTGGACGCGGCCGGCGTCGCGGCGCTCGACATCACCGCCCCGCCGGCGCTGCGCCCGTTCGCCGTCGCCGCGCTCGCCGCCGAGTCACCCGGCAACCCCGGCCGGCCCGTGCTCGCGGTCACCTCGACCGGCCGGGAGGCCGAGGACCTGCTCACCGCGCTGGGTTGCCTGCTCCCGCCGCACGACATCGCGCTGTACCCGGCGTGGGAGACGCTGCCGCACGAGCGGCTCTCGCCCCGCGCGGACACGGTCGGCCTGCGGCTGGCCGTCCTGCGCCGACTCGCGCACCCGAGCACGGACGACCCGGCGACCGGCCCGCTGCGGGTCGTCGTGGCCTCGATCCGCAGCGTCCTGCAGCCGCAGGTGCCCGGCCTGGGCGAGCTCGAACCGGTGCAGGTCCGCGCCGGCGACACGATCGAGCTGGAGGACCTGGTCGAGCGGCTCGCCGCGATCGCGTACACGCGGGTCGAGCTGGTCGAGAAGCGCGGCGAGTTCGCCGTCCGCGGCGGCATCGTGGACGTGTTCCCGCCGACCGAGGAGCACCCGGTGCGGCTGGAGTTCTGGGGGGACCAGGTCGAGGAGATCCGCTCGTTCGCGGTCGCCGACCAGCGCTCGCTGGACCGCAGCCCGCACGGCCTGTGGGCGCCGCCGTGCCGGGAGCTGCTGCTCACCCCGCCCGTCCGGGACCGGGCGAAGCGGCTGCCCGCGGAGCACCCCGAGCTGGTGGAGATGCACGACCGGATCGCCGACGGGATTCCGGTCGAGGGCATGGAGGCGCTCGCCCCGGTGCTCGTCGACGACCTGCGGCTGCTGCTGCACGAGATGCCGGCCGGTACGCACGTGCTGGTCTGCGACCCGGAGCGGGTCCGCACCCGGGCCGCGGAGCTCGTCCGTACCAGCGAGGAGTTCCTGGCCGCGTCCTGGGCGGCCGCGGCCGGCGGCGGCAGCACCCCGATCGACCTCGGCGCGGCCGCGCTGAAGTCGGTCGAGGAGGTCCGGGAGACGGCCGCCGCACTGGGCATTCCCTGGTGGACGGTCACCCCGTTCGGCGCCGACCCGGACGTCGACGCGGCTGCGCTGACCGTCGACGCCCGTCCGGTGGACGGCTACCAGGGCCAGACCGACCGGGCGTTCGAGGACATCCGCGGCTGGCTCGCCGACCGCTGGCGGGTCGCGGTCGTCTTCGACGGGCACGGCCCGGCGCAGCGCGCGGTCGAGCGGCTCGGCGGTGCCGACCTGCCGGCCCGGCTGGTGCCCGGCATCGACGCGGCGCCCGACGCCGGGCTGGTCACGGTCACGACCGGGCAGCTCGGGAGCGGCTTCGTCAGCGACGGGCTGCGGCTGGCCGTGCTGACCGAGTCGGATCTCACCGGCCAGCGTGGACAGTCCACCAAGGACATGCGCCGGCTGCCGACGCGGCGGCGCAACACGGTGGACCCGCTGGCGCTGCAACCCGGCGACCTCGTCGTGCACGAGCAGCACGGCGTCGGGCGGTACGTGCAGATGGTGCGCCGCACGGTGAACGGCGGCGAGCGGGAGTACCTGATC
>JBKPDG010000170.1:0-19293 GCA_046727755.1 Actinomycetota bacterium | reverse complement strand
CAGGTTGTCGGCGTTCACCTGGCGGCGATGTGGGAGGTACTCAGCGACCTCGACCGCCGCCTCCTCCGGCGACGCGAACGATTCGTGCTTCGTCATGAAGTCGATGATGCGGTTGACGCCTTCGTCCTCGAGGCGGTGGCCGATGTCGATGAGCGCGATGGCAGCGACGAGGCGGGGCCGGTCAGCCGCCAGCGTGAGGCTGACGATCCCGCCGAGCGACGCGCCGACGAAAGCGGCGCGTTCGATCCCGAACTCGTCCAGGAGCGGAGGGATTGTGTTTGCGAGCGAACGGCGGTCCATCTGCTCGACGGGGTCGGTGTCGCCGTGACCCGGGAGGTCGGGCGCGAACACGTGATGCGTCGGACCGACGGCGGTGCCGAGCTCCTCCCACATGTACGCGGTCTGCCCGCCGCCGTGCAGGCAAACGACGGGCGGGGCGGTACCGCTCCCCCACTCGAGGTAATGGACCTGACGTCCCTCGACGATCGTGAAGCCGCTGCGCCCGCCCGTGGGGACGTCGTGGCGAGGCGCGAGGAACTCGAACTCGGCGTCGGCCGCGGTCACGCGCCGTTGGCCCGACCGAGGAGCCAGGCGGCATTGTCCCGGTAGAGGCCCGGCGCGCCGGCGGGGTCGGACGTCGAGTCGTCGAGGGCGCGGTAGTCGTCGAGCGGCTTCGCGGTTCCTTCGGAGTGCGGGTAGTCGCTGCAGCACATGAACAGGTCGCCCACCCGCTTGATCAGCCGTTCGGGACGCTCGTACGAAAACGCCGCCACGCGCACCTGCCGTCGCACGTACTCGCTCGGTGCCAATGGCATGTCGGCGACCGCCTTGCCGTGCAGCCGCGTCACGAAGCGCACACCACCGTCGAGGTACATGAGAAACATCGGGAGCCAGACCGCCGACAGCTCGATGACGCCGAGGCGGAGCTCGGGCCGTCGCTCGAGCACGCCGTTCACCACGAGGTCGGCGATCCCGAGCGCGGCCGGTACCCACAGGAACACCGACGACAGCACCGGGTTCGTCGCCTCCGGATCGCTGGCATACCAGGCCTCGTCGAAGGGTCGCTGCTGGTTCGCGACGTGGAACACGGGCGCGACGTCGTGCTCGATGAACGCCGCCCAGGCGCGGTCGAGATCGGGATGCGAGAGCGGACGCCCGTCGACGAGCGCCGGGGCGATCATCGCCAGGCGGATTCCTCCGGCCGCCAGCGCGGCCAGCTGCCCGTCGAGCCAGTCGAGGTCACGCAGGGTCAGGTGGGCGACGGGGTGGAGACGGCCCCCGCCGTCGGCGGCCACTTCGAGGGCCCACCGGTTCCACGCGCCCATGTTGGTCTTGGTGGCCTCCAGGTCGTTGACGAGGTTGTGCTCCCAAACCAGTCCGTAGTTCGGGAACAGGAACGCCTCCCCGAGCCCGAGCCGGTCGAGCTCCGCGACGCGGGCAGCCGGTTGCCAGTACGCCGCGGGCAGCGCTTCGTCGTAGGGTCGTTCGGGCGGCTGTCCTGCCAAGGCGCGCTGAAGGCGGACGCCGACCTCGTCGGTTTCTCCGGGAATGGTCACGTCGGCGAGCACCATCCGCCGGCCGTGCCACTCGAGCCACGCGTTGCCGATGGCGTCGTCGACGATCTGCAGCGCCTGGTCGCGGCGACTCGGGTCGGCGTAGTCGGCCCACAGCGTCCGCGACTCGAACAGATGCTGGTCGCAGTCGATGACCCCCGTCGCGCTCACGCGGCGGCAGGATACCCGTCGCGACGCGGAGCTGACATCGGCGTCAGCTCACTGCGCGAGACTGCGCCCGTGGACGCCAGACACCGGCTCACGTTCGCCGACGTACTGCGCGAGCAGCGACGGAGCCGGCCGGACAAGCTCGCGGTGGTCGACGGCGACTACGGCCGCCACGTCCGCCTCACGTACCCGGAGCTCGACGACCGCGCGAGCCGGCTCGCCAACGCGCTCGCTGCCGCCGGCGTCGGTCATGGCGACCGCATCCTGTGGCTGGGGCAGAATTCGTTCCGGGTCATCGAAGCGCTGGCGGCGGCGGCGAAGATCGGCGCGATGTTCTGCCCCGCGAACTGGCGGCAGAGCGCCGACGAGCTCGCATTCGTCCTCGGCGACGTCGACGCCAAAGTCGTCGTCTGGCAGGACGAAGAGATCGGCGACACGGTGCTCGCCGCTCGCGATCTGGCCGGTTCGTCGGCGCTCTGGCTCCAGCACGACGCCGACGGGGACGGGAGCTACGAGGCGTTCCTGGCCGGCGCGTCGAGCACCGACCCCGCCACCGAGGTCGATGCTTCGTCCGCGCTCTTGTTGATGTACACCGCCGCGTTCAGCGGACGACCGAACGGCGCCATGCTCAGCCACACCGCGCTCATCACGCAGGGAATCGTGATGGGACGGCTGTCCGACATCGACGCCGACTATGTGTACCTGAACTGCGGGCCGCTGTTCCACATCGCGACGTTCATGACGACGCTGGCCACGTTCGTCGCCGCCGGCACGAACGTGTTCACGCGGCGCGTCGACGCCGACGAGCTCTGCCGGCTCATCGAGTCCGAATGTTGCACGGGCGCGTTCATCCTCGGGCCGACGATCAAGCAGCTCCTCGAAGCCAACAAGGACCACCGGTACGATCTCAAGAGCCTGCGGGCGTTCCGCGGGAAGCCGGAGTGGAACGACATGATCACGGTCGACACGAGCCCCTGGGCCCGTCATCCCGGCGGCTACGGCCAGACCGAGGTCATGGGCATGCTGACGTTCAACACGCTCGCGGACTCCCCCGTCGGCACGCACGGCCGCCCTTCCCCCGCCGTCCAGGTCCGCGTCGTCGATCCCGACGACCACGAGGTTCCCGCCGGCGAGATGGGTGAGATCGTTGCCCGCGGACCGACCGTGATGAACGGCTACTGGAACCGCCCCGAAGAGAACGCGCGCCGCCGACGCGGCGGCTGGCACCACACGAACGATCTCGGCCGCCGTGAGACCGACGGCACCATCACGTTCATCGGGCCGGCGACGCGCATGATCAAGTCGGCGGCGGAGAACATCTATCCCGCCGAGGTCGAGGGATGTATCGCCACGCACCCGGCCGTCGCCGAGTGCGCCGTCATCGGCGTCCCCGACGAGCAATGGACGCAGAGCGTCAAGGCGATCGTGGTCACGAACCAGGGTGCGAGCGCGACCGCCGACGAGATCATCGACCACTGCCGCTCGCATATCGCGTCGTACAAGAAGCCGCGCACGGTCGAGTTCGTCGAGAAGCTGCCGCGTGACGGCTTCGCGGTCGACTACCCCGCTCTCGACGAGCAGTTCGGCGGGGGCGGCTACCCCGGCGGGAGGAACCGGAGCGCGTGAGCGGCGATGGCGTGCCGGTCGTCCGCACCGGCGACCCCGAGGGTGCATACCGGCGACGGATCCGCACCGTCGCGGTCGACGGCGGTGTGGTGGAGGGCGCGCTCGAGGACGACTTCCATCATTTCGAGATCACGCTGCGCCACGACGGCGAGCGCGTGACGACCGTGAAGGCGCGGTCGCGCCGATGGCCGTGGAGCACGTGTCCGGATGCCGGCGCGCATCTGAAGCCGATCGAAGGCCTGCCGTTGTCGGCGCACTGCACCGCGATCGCCGCCGTGGCCAATCCGCGCATGAACTGCACGCACCAGTTCGACCTCGCCGGCCTTTGTGTGAGCCATGCCGCCCGGGGGCACGAGCGTCGCCAGTACGACGCCGAGCTGCCGCCGGCGATGGACGGCGTCACCCAGCCGCGGTTGTGGCGCGACGGCGAGCTCGTGCTGGCGTGGACGCTGTCGTCGCGGGACGGCTCTCGCCGCCTCGTCGACAGCCCGCCGTACGACCAGGCGCCATGGCGCGGCGGGTTCTTCCGCTGGGCCGACGAGACGCTCGATCCCGACACCGCCGAGGCCGCGATCGTCCTGCGCCGGGCGTGCGAGATCGGGATGGGCCGGGGCATGGACCTCGAGGCCTACGACTCCGCCGCCGAGCTCGGCCCGATGATGGGACCGGTGTGCTACACGATGCAGCCGTCCGTCATGCCGGTTGCGTTCCGCAACCGCGGCAGCATTCGCGACTTCGCCCGTCATCCGAACGCGCTCCTCCAGGATCAGTAACCCGGGATGCCGCCGCCGGACCCGCTCGTGGACGGCGGCGTCGACGGCTGGTCGCCGGTGGTGACGACGTGCCACGTGAACTCCTGGCCGTCGAAAGCGTCCGTGAGCCCGTCGCCAGTGACCGATCCGGACTGGTCCTCCGTGAAGCTGTACACGGGGTCGCCGTTGAAGGTCACCTGCGTCTTGCCGTCGGGACGCGTGAGCACGCCGAGTGCGCCGCCGGTCACGGAGCCGGTCGGCTGACCGCCCTCGATCGTGAGCGGCTCCCAGAACTCCAAGCACGCACCGGTGGTGCACTTGACGACGCCGCCGGCCTCCTGCTCGGACGTGTACAGCGCCTTGCCGTCGGCGTCGACCAACACGGTCTTGCCGTCGATGCGCTCGGTCGACACCGTCGTCGCCGTGTCGCGGGACGCGCTCGCTCCCCCAGAGGATTCGCCCCCGTCGTCGCTGCCGCCGCACGCGGCGAAGAAGATGGCGGCGACGGCGAGCAACGCCGCCGGTACGAGCAGTCGTTTCATGTCCTGACCTCCCGAGGTGAAGTTCGTTCGATGACGGGCCGCCGGCCCCGTGACCTGAAGGGGACGTGGCGGGCGACGAGGTACACGCCGAGCAGGGCCACGGTCGCGATCTCGCTGACCTGCGAGGCTCGGATGGCCGCCGGGTTGTAGCCCGGCTCCATGAACCCGAAGAGCGGCCTGCGCTCGGCGATGAGCAGGAAGATGTACGACACGGCCGCCAGCGCGATGCCGCCCAGCGCCAGCGCCGCAACGAAGGCGGCGCCCCAGCGCCGCGACAGCCGCTCGAACGGCATCAGCAACCCGACACCGAGGACCACGGCGCCGACGAAGTTCACGACGAACAGCGTCCCGATCGTCGGGATCGCCGAGTACAGGTCGTTGTACTGGTGCAGGTGCACCGCGCCCACGGCGAACAGCGCCAAGGCGCCCAGTACCCGCGCCGGCAACCACACCCACGTGCGACCACTCATGCCTTCAACTACCGGCTGAGCGGCGGACCAGATCACCGGCGTGACAAATGTCGCCCTCGTGATCCCGGCGGCGGGGCTCTTCGTATCCCTTACGTGTGGAGACTTACCGACGAGGCTCTCCTCGCCGGCTTCGCGGTCGGCGACGCCGGCGCCGCCGAGACCTTCATCGCCCGGTTCCAGAGCCGCGTGTACGGCATCGCGGTCGCGATCACGCGTGACGCGCGCCTCGCAGAAGACCTGGCTCAGGAGGCGTTCCTGCGAGCGTGGCGACACGCGGAGACCTTCGATCCCCGCCGAGGGAGCGTGGCGACCTGGCTGATCGTGATCACACGCAACCTCGCGGTCGACGCCATGCGAACGCGGCCCCGGTCGGATTTCGTGGATCCCGACGAGCTCGAATGGCTGTCGCCTCCGGCCGGCGAAGCCGACCCCGCTGATGCGACAGTCCTGGCGAGCGACGTCGATTGGCTCCGCCGCGCCCTCGACGACGTGCCCGACGAGCAGCGACGAGCGGTCGTGCTGGCCGGGATCCTGGGATTCACCGCGCAGGACGTCGCCGAGTACGAGCACATTCCGCTGGGAACCGCCAAGTCGAGGATCCGACTCGCGATGGACAAGCTCCGTGACGCACGCGCCGAAGCGGAGCCGGCCCGATGAACACGCCGAGCTGCGCCGGCGTTCGCGAGCGTGCGCCCGACCTCGCGCTCGGTGCGCTCACCGGTGCGGAGCGCGCGGACGTCGTCGCCCATCTCGACGGCTGCGCATCGTGCCAGGCCCTCGTGGGCGAGTACGCGTCGGTCGCCGACGCGCTGCTCGAACTGGTCCCGGAGGCCGAGCCCGCCGCAGAGCTTGCACCTCCCGTGCTGGAGGCGATGCGTCCGTCGCGTCGCCACAAGTTCCGTCGTCGCGTCGCCGCCCTCACGGCCGCTGCCGTGATCGTGATCAGCGCCGCGACCGGCCTCACATTCGCGCTCGTTTCCACCGGTAGTGGAGGCGGTTCGAGCGCGGCGCCTGCGCTCCAGTCAGCGCCGATGCGCGGCGCGGGAGGCCTCACGGTCGGCCGGGTCGTGACGACGAACGAGCGTCCGCCGACGGTCGCCGTCAGCGTCGACTATTGGGTCCCGGACGGCAGCTACCAGGTCGCGGTCCGGGACCAAGCAGCCGGATCGGTTCCGGTGGGCACCGTCGAGGTCGCCGACGGACGCGGGACGTGGACGGGGAGCACCTCACCGGTCGATCATCCTGTCGCGGCCATGCTCCTGGACCAGTCGGGGCAGGTCGTCTGCGAAGGCCGGTTGCAGTGAACAGGAGGGGCTTGCGATGGGCGAGCACAAGACCGGAACCCGAGAGGAGTGGCAAGCCGCGCGCGACGAGCTGCTCGAGCGTGAGAAGGAGCTCACCCGCCGGAACGACGAACTCGCGAAGCAGCGGCGGGAGCTTCCCTGGGTGCCGGTAGAGAAGGAGTACACCTTCGCGACCAACGAAGGGACCAAGACCCTGCCCGAGCTCTTCGACGGGCGCTCGCAGCTCCTCATCTACCACTTCATGTTCGGCCCCGCGTACGAAGCAGGCTGCCCGGTTTGCTCGTCGATCGCCGACACCATCGACGGCAACGTTGTCCACCTCGGCGCGCGCGACGTG
The DNA here is from genome assembly GCA_046727755.1 of Actinomycetota bacterium. Taxonomy (GTDB): domain Bacteria; phylum Actinomycetota; class Acidimicrobiia; order IMCC26256; family JACDBD01; genus JALZAA01. The sequence goes on along the minus strand of JBKPDG010000170.1, from coordinate 12,541 downwards.
ACCATGATCTGCGCCTCACGGGTGCCGCTCGGGAGGATCCAGGCATACAAGCAGCGCATGGGATGGACCTTCGACTGGGTCTCCACCCATGGCAGCGACTTCAACTTCGACTTCGGCTTCTCGTACACCGATGAGCAGGTGCGATCCTTTCTGGGGGACGGCCCACCTCCGGTGGTTTCCGAGGTCGCAGCGGCGTGCGGCACGGAGCCGGCGGGATACATGACGGAAGGCCCAGGCCTGAGCGCATTCGCATTCTCTGACGGCGTCGTCCACCACACCTATGCGAGCAGCGCGCGCGGGCTCGAGCCGGTTATGGGCTACTACGCCCTGTTGGACCGCGCCCCGATGGGGAGGAACGAAGGCGATCCGCCGGAGTTCTGGATCCGTCGCCACGACGAGTACGAGTAGGCGAGCGCCACAAGGACGGCATGACCTGGCTCGCCCCGGATGCGCCATCCCGGAGGACTACGGTGCGCGTCGTGGAACGGGCAGGGACGCGGCGCCACCATCTGCGCCGATGGCCGCTGCTGCTCATGCCGCTGGCGCTCGTCGCGGCCTGTCTGCCGCCGCCCCCTCCCCCACCGCCGCCTCCACCGGCGTCACCGCTCGTCGAAGCGGGGTGCGAAGGCCGGCTCGCCGGCGGTGCGGTGGGACAGGTCGAGTCGAGCGCGCTGACCGAAACCTCCGGCACCGCCGCGAGCAGCGCCAACGCCGGCGTGCTGTGGGCGCACAACGACTCGGGCGACTCGGCCCGCGTCTTCGCCATGAGCACAACCGGGGAGCACCTCGGGTGGTTCACGCTCGGCGGGGCGACTGCCATCGACTGGGAAGACATGGCGACGGGTCCGGGACCGCAACCCGGGCAGAGCTATCTCTATGTGGGCGACCTCGGTGACAACAACCACGTCCGCAGCTCGATCGTCGTCTATCGGGTCCCCGAGCCTGTCGTCGACATCCAGCAGCCGCCGGGCGACGGGCAAGTCCTCGGCAACGTCGATGCCCTCGTCCTCCACTATCCCGATGGCGCGCACGACGCCGAGGCGCTCGCGGTCGATCCCGCCACCGGCGACATCGTCATCGTGACGAAGGAGGTCTCGGGCCAGTCGGGCGTGTACGTACGTTCGGCCGCTGCACCGAGCGCGACGCTCTCGTCCAAGGCCCCGGTGCAGCTCGGCGCCGGGACGCTCGTCACCGGCGCCGACGCCGCGCCGGACGGCACGGCCGTTCTGTTGCGCACGTACACGTCCGTCCTGGTGTACCCGCGGCCCGGCGGGAGCTCACTCGACGAAGCGTTCCAGTCGGGCTCGTGCACGGGGGCGTCGGCGTCCGAGCCCCAGGGAGAGGCGATCGCCGTGACCGCCGACGGGCTCGGATACGTGACGATCAGCGAAGGCAGCCTGCCGCCGGTCCACCGGTTCGCCATCACGCCACCCTGACGGACGGGGCCTGCGGGTTCGAACACCGGTCCGAACGTGAGGCAATCTAGGGGCACGTGACCAACCCGACGGACGCTGTGACCCCAGCCCCCACCGCCGCCGCGACCGGTTCCCCGGCCGGCACTCAAGACGAGGCAGCGCGCCTGTTCAGCCTCTCGATCGTGGTGTCGGGCATCCGGTGCCTCCTCACCTATGTCGTCTTCCCGTGGGTGCTGCCGGTGCTCGGGATCGCCGGCGGGGTCGGCCCGGCCGTCGGCGTGCTGGTGGGCGTGGTCGCGATCGCGTTCAATGTCCTCAGCATTCGCCGGTGGCGTGCGAGCACACACGCGTGGCGCGTCCCGCTCATAACGCTGAACAGCGTGGTCATCGTGCTCCTCGTTGTCCTCGTCGCCCTCGACGTGAGCGAGCTCGTGTCGTGAGCATCCAGCAGCCGGCGCTCCCGCAGCGGGGTCCGGTCGCGCGCGCCGGATGGCTCGTCGGCGGGCTCGTCGCGGTCGCGCTCGGCGGCATCGGCATCGTCGTCCCCGGGCTGCCGACCACAGTGTTTTTCATCGTCGCGGCGTGGTGCTTCTCGCACTCGAGCCCCCGTCTGGAGCGGTGGGTGCTCAACCTGCCGCGGATCGGCCCAATGGTGCGCGACTACAGAGCCGGCCTGGGCATGCCCCGGCGCGCCAAGCTGATCGCGATCTCGATGATCGTGGTGTTCGTGACGCTCAGCGTCACGCTGTTCATCGGCACCTGGCCGCCACGCCTCGTGGTGCTCGCGCTCGGCGCCATCGGCGTGGCGTACATCGCGCTGCGGGTCCCGACCCGTGAGCGCGTGCTCGAGCAGCGCTCCCGCACCCACATCGACGCGACGGCCTAGGCCGATCCGCCTCAAGCGCCGTCGGCGGAATCCTGCAGCAGTCCGATGGGGTTACCGGCGGTGTCCTTCACGGTGGCGATCCGCCTGCCACCACCGACATCGCTGACCGGCTGCTGCGTCTCCGCTCCCGCATCGACGAGCTCGGCGAGGCTCGCGCCGATGTCGTCGACGCGCCAGTAGCTGACGGGGCCGCTCATGCCCTTGTCGTGGCCGTTGGGGTCCAGGCCGACGTCCTGGCCGCCGACGTTGAAGGCGACGTAGTACGCCTCGTCCACGTACGGCGCAACGCCGAAGGCCTTGCCGTACAGCTGCTTCGCAGCCTCGAGGTCCCTGACCGGGTAGATGATGGTCTCCAAGCCTGACGCCATCGAAAGCTCCTCACCTTTCGTCCTGTTACGTCGATCCGGTTCGGATCGTCAGTGACATGACGGATCGCGAAGGAAGAAGGTCACGGTGTCCGAAGAGGACTGGCTCGTGGACCAATTCGAGGCTCACCGGGAGCATCTGCGGGCGGTGGCCTACCGGATGCTCGGATCCTCAGCCGAGGCCGACGACGCCGTCCAGGAGGCTTGGGTCAGGCTCAATCGCTCCGACGCCGAGGAGATCGAGAACCTCGGTGGATGGCTGACCACGGTCGTCGGTCGGGTGTCCCTCGACATGCTGCGCTCCCGCGCGTCCCGGCGGGAGGATCCGGCGGGGATAGACCTGGTGGACCGGGCCGGGAGCGGCCCCGCCGGGAGCGATCCCGAGCACAAAGCGGTGCTGGCCGACACGGTCGGCGCCGCGCTGCTGGTCGTCCTCGACTCGCTGAGCCCGGCCGAGCGGCTCGCGTTCGTGCTGCACGACATGTTCGCCGTGCCGTTCGAAGAGATCGGCGCCATCGTCGGCCGCTCGCCGAACGCGGCGAAGCAGCTCGCCAGCCGGGCCCGGCACAAGGTTCGGGGGTCGGGCCCCGGTCCCGACGTCGACCCGGTCCGTCAACGACAGGTCGTCGACGCGTTCCTCGCCGCCTCGCGCAACGGCGACTTCGACGCGCTCGTGGCGTTGCTCGACCCGGACGTCGTCATCCTTGCCGACGCCACGGCCGTGCAGATGGGCTCGCCGGAGGAGACCCGGGGTGCAACCGCCGTTGCCGGCACCTTCTCGGGTCGTGCCCTCGCCGCGCAGCCCGCGCTCATCGACGGAGCCGTCGGCATCGTCTGGGCGGTGGGCGGAGAACCCAAGGTCGCGTGGGACTTCACGATCGAAGACGGCAAGGTCATCCATATCGACATGCTCGCCGCGCCCGACAGCCTCGCCGGCCTGGACCTCACGGTGCTCGATGAGTGACGAGCAGACGACGCCCGAGTCCGAATACGTGGTTCATCCCATCGGGCGCGTCGAGTCGTCGCTCGTCGACCTTGCGGCCGCGCCGAATCAGGGCGACGAAGGGGCACCGGACGCGTGGCTCGTGTTGGACCCGGTGATGCGTCCGGCGATGGAGGGTCTCGAGATCGGCGCCAACGTGATCGTCGTGACCTGGCTCGATCGCGGCGACCGTGACGTGCTGCAGGTGCACCCGCGTAGCGACCCGAACCGCCCGCTCCAAGGCGTGTTCAACACGAGATCCCCGGACCGACCGAACCCGATCGGACTCCACAGCGTGCAGATCGTCGAGATCGACGACACCCGTATCCGCGTCCGGAATCTCGAGGCCCTCGACGGCACCCCGATCGTCGACATCAAGCCGGTGCTCGGGCCAGTCGACGAACGATGACCGAAGCAATCGACCCGCGCTGAACGCCGACCTCCTGTGGTGCGCGGGCGACGTCGACGCTCGTCGTGATCGGCGCCGTCACCGTGTCAACCCGACCCGCGGCGGCCCTCCCGTGCGCCGTCACCCCCGTACGAGGGCGACTGCCTCGCGGTGGCTGAGCTCCGAGCCGGCGGCGAAGACCTCCCTGAAGTCATGGGCATCGATCTCCTGCTTTACGCGCGTGACCAGCTCGGCCTCACGCCGCCGCGTCGAGGGCCATGCCCGGAGGCCTGCACGCCGCCGCAGCCCATCGGCCGCACCGAGGGCCGTCGCAGCCCGACGTGCATCCCCTTCGGACAGCGCGAGCTGGGCCGACGCGACCAGAGAGAAGGTCACGTTGAGAGTGCTCAGCTCGGTGTCCTCGCTCGCGTCCACCGACCCCACCAGGAGTGCCCGAGCCTCGTCGAGGCGACCGGCCCGTACCGCGAGGGAGGCGAGTTGGGATTGTGCACTCGACTCGAGCCAGTTGTTGCCGAACTGGCCGCCGAGCTCGTTGACCTCGGTGAGGTGTGCGTGCGCGTCGGCATGTCGGTCGAGCGTCATCTGGAGCATGCCGACCGTCAGAGCCGCAAACGCCATGAACGGGTCGTTCTGCTGGCGGAAGCCATCGAGTGCTGTCGACGCGGCTTGGAGCGCGCCATCGAGATCGTCGACGATCGGCAGGATCCATGAGACTGCCAGCTGGGCGGCGCTCTCGAGATACGGGTCGTCGATGCGCCCCTCGAGTCGTTTCAGCCCGTCGACAGCGGCCAGCGCGCTGTCGTCGTCACCGACCTCGACTGCAGTGACGGCCGATGTGAACAGCAACTCGGCTTGGGCGCGGTCGTCCAATGCGTCGGCTCTGAGCCGTACCTCGTCGATCCAGGCACGGCCTACCGGCATGCGACCGCGCATCTGCCAGAACAGCCAGAGGATGCGGAACATGTGTGGCAGCGGCGCGATGTCGTGGGTGAGGAACCAACGGATGGCGATTCGGAGGTTCTCCTCGTCGGTTTGCAATCGCTCCGCCCACTCGGCCTGTCGTTCAGTAGGCCAGTCGGCGTTCTCCACGAGCGCACGGAAGTACTCCGCGTGCCGCCGCTCGACGTCGGCCAGGTCCGCGCTGGCGGCAAGGCGCTCGGCGGCGAACTCCCGTACGGATGCCAGCATGCGGAACCTCGGGCCGGCGTCGGTCGCGTCGACGTTCACGAGGCTCTTCCCGGCGAGACCATCGAGCAGATCGAGCGCCCGGTCTTCGGTGAGGTCGGAAACGTGCACGGCCGCGTCGACCGTCCATCCCTCGACGAAGACTGACAGGGTGGCGAGCATCTGCTGCTCCGCCTCGTCAAGTAGTCCGATGCTCCATTCGACCGTCGCGCGCAGTGTGCGTTGACGCTCGGGAAGATCGACCGGGCCGGTACCCAAGGCGTCGAGGCGACTTCCGAGCCGAGCGAGCAATGCACCTGGATCCAGCAATCGGGTGCGAGCCGCCGCGAGCTCGATGGCCAGCGGCAGACCATCGAGGCGCCGACAGATCTCCACAACGGCCAACGCGTTGTCCTCGGTCAGGGCGAAGTCATAGCGGACGGCCTGGGCGCGATCGACGAACAGCTGCACGGCGGGCAGCGAAGCCAACTGTTCCACCGGCGTCCGCTCCGAGGACGCGGGCACCGACAGCGGACCGACCGGGTACTCCCGTTCAGCCCGGAGCCGAAGCACCGCGCGGCTCGTCGCGAGAATCTCGAGGTCGGGGCAGCGGGCGAGGAGCTGGTCGAGCTCGGGCGCGACTTCCGCGACTTGTTCGAGGTTGTCCAGCACGAGCAACGCCGGCGCTTCCGCGAAGTGCTCGACCAGCACGTCCAGGGGCGGGCGCGCGCCCTCGATGGTCGCGCCCCCCGCGGCGGCAATGCGAGGCAGCACCAGCTCGGGCTGAGCGATCGCCGCGAGCGACACGAACACGGTTCCGTGCGGGTGGCGATCGTCGAGTTGTTCACCAACGGCGATCGCCAGCCGGGTCTTGCCGATGCCGCCGGGGCCGGTGAGGGTGACCATCCGGACTTCAGGCGCCTGGAGCAGTTTCGAGACCTCGACGATGTCGTGCTCGCGCCCGATCAATGACGTCGACGTCACCGGCAGGGAGCGCGAGCCCCGCCTGTCGCTAGTGGTCGAAGCGGGCGATGCCGAACGGTCGGTTGGGCCACCGGGAGTCGTGAACCGCTCGCTCAGGAGCAGGGCGAGGTCGTCTCGAACCAGTCGCCCGAGCTCCCGTGGGCTACGGAACGAACGGTATGAGTCGGTTCCCTCCGTCTGGAGCTCGGCGATCATGGCCGTCAGCCGAGGTTCTTGCTCGGGTGCCGGTGTCTTGACGTACAGAAGCCGGGGGATCGAGTGGGACAGTCGGAACTCGTCCTCCAGACCCGAGATATCCATGCCCGGCCCGATCCAGCCGTACCGCTGCCAGTACAGACCGATGAAGATGTCGGACTGTGCCAGGTAGGCCCGGTACAGCTCGCGCGGTGGGTGCGGTCGAGCCCCAAGCTCGAACAGCACCGGCGTGAGCCGGAGTGTCGAGATCGCACGGGCAACCGCGGCGCGCTCGTCGGCGAGCTCGGCCAGCGTGGAGCTCACGAAAACGCGGAGACGCTGATCCGGCGTCCGGATCTCTGCAGTGCCCTCCTGCTGTTCCGTCATGCATGCATCCTCGAAACGATCAGCCGTCAAAAGTCTCGACGGTAAGCCGCTAGGAGTGCCAACGCCGAGGATCTGTATCAATTCGGCGATCGCGGCTTACTCGGTGGCCACGTAATCGCCTGCCGGAACGCGGCGTGCGTGTAGGCCAAGGGATGCCTGGTCAGAGGAGGGCGGTGGCGAACTGGTCGTGGTGGTTGGTCCACCAGCGGCGCCGGCGGTCGTAGCGCTCGCCGCCACCGGTCCGGTTCCACATCGCGATGGCGTTCGGGTCACCCGCGTCGACGCTGCGCCGGACGGCTGCTTCGATGCGGGCGATGGCATCGTTCATGGCGGTGAGCAGCGCTGCCCGACCGTCCCGGTCCAGTCCGTAGGCGTCGGCGACGAGTCGTAACCGTGCCGGCCGGTCGGCGGGCCGCCAGCCGAGCCGGGCCTGGTCAAAGTCGTCGTCGATCGGCACACAAAGGCGGGCCAGGTGGGCGAGGTCGTAAACGGGACGGCCCGGGGCAGCGAACTCGAAGTCGAGCAGCGCAACGGCGATGCCGTCACGGAAGACGACGTTCTCGGGGCACACGTCGTTGTGGCACACGAGCGTCCCGCCCGCGGGGTCCGCCAGACTGTCGTCCCAGGTGAGACTCTGAGGGGCGAACCCGCGGGCGGCGTCGTGCAGCCCGCGCAGCAGCCTGGCGATGGACACCAGCGCGGTGTCGGACTGGCTCCAGTCCGGATAGGGCGCCACGGGGACCTCGCCGTCGATGAACACGAGGCGCTCGCGTCCGTCCTCGTCGATGGCAACTGGTAACGAGGCGCCCTCGAAACCGGCGTGTCTCACCGCCCGGAGGAAGGCGTGAATCGAACCCGAGTGCGGAGTCGAAGGGCGAAGCACATGCGGACCGACGCGGACGACCCGGCCCGCGTTCGCGATTCCGCCATCGAGCTGCTGCTCAGCCACTCCGCCACCTTGACAGACGAATGGTGCGGCAGATCAGCAGTTCTGCGTTTGTCTCCCGAACGCTGCCTGACTTCACGAGAAAGGCGAACGGTCTCGGCTATGGCACCGACTGCGCCGCGGTCTGAATCAGGTTGGCAACCTCGTCGGGGTGCGAAACCATCCCTACATGACCTGACCTGAGCTCTGTAGTAGTGGCGCCCATGCGCTGGGCGAAGAGACGCTCGGCATCGGGCGGGATCACCTCGTCGTTCTGCGCGACCGCGAACCAGGTTGGAACTTCGTTCTTCCACGCTGGGGCCCCCATCACATCCTCGAGGGCGGTTGTCGGGAGAGGCTGCTGCACGGCATACATGACGTTCGCTTCGATCGGATCAACGTCCGCCGCGAAGTGCTGCACGAAGTCGTCGTGGGGAAGCCAGGCGAAGCCCTGTTCATCGATGCGCAAATGTGCAATCGCCGGGGTCGGCGGACCTTGCGCGAGCAACCCGCCGATCGATTCGCCTTCATCAAGCGCGAAGCCCGAGATGTACACCAGTCCGACAACACCCGGAGCATCCGCACCAAGCGCGGTCATGATCTGACAGCCATAGGAATGTCCGGCAACAAGCGTCGAGCCCGTCTGCGCCGCCAGCACCTGCCGAAGCCGTGCGACATTGTCCCCGAGTGCAGTCAGTGGAAACTGCGGCGCCGTCACGTTGTAGCCGGCCTTTTGCAGGATCTTGATGACGCCGCTCCAGCTGGATCCGTCCGCCCAGGCACCATGCACCAAGACAACGTTCGGTTGTTCACTCATTCGTCATTTCTCCCCTGCTTCGACGGACACGCTCATCCCGTTCGATTGCCAGAACCGCACATCGGCGAGGAGATCGGCGGGCTCTCACCTCGAGACGCGCGATGGCTCGTTCGTCGCCATCGATCGCGACTGCTATATGCGTCGTCTTGTGGGGGTCAATGCCGATGATCGCCGTCATGGAAGTCCTCCTCGTCAGCGAGTGAACGCCACGACGGGCACTCCTGATGAAGGTGCTGCTCGCCTCTTTCGAGCCACGCCGTGACCGGACCCCGACCGGCTGACGCTTCGTTCGAAAGCCAACCCGAATTCGGTGGACCACGGCAGCGTCAACAACGTCGGTGCTGAGGACACCTAGCCCGCCGGGAATGGCTGGGAATCGGAATGCACGATCGGCTGGGGCGGTCCGATCAGCCGATTTCCGGGGTCGTTGCGAGCTTGCGCGTTCGTCAACTGTCGGACGATGGTGAGCATCGCGACGAGCGCGACGGCATACGCTATTGCTCCGGTCCAGAATGCAATCGAGATGCCGAGAAAGATCGAGAAGGCGAGCCCGAACACCGAAGCGCAGACTGACGTTGCTCCGTTGACTCCCCAAAGGAACGCGGTGCGCGTCCCCGAGACCCTGCTGGCTGCTCGCATCCCGACATTGAACGGCATGCCCATCGCGAGGGCCAGCGGCGCGATCAGTCCGACCGAGATCGCGATGCGTGCGGGCGTGGTCGCACCGTCGGCACCAGCGATGATCCCGGGTGTGATCAGGCCAAAGGCAACGCTCAAGGCCAGCAGCGCGACGAGCGGCGGGACGAACGAGCGGGGCCGCGTCGGGTCGACGAAGCGCTCGGTGAGCATGCTCCCGATGCCGCTAAAGACCAGCAGCGAGAACAGGACCACCGTCAGTCCGTAGACGGGTGCGCCTAGGAACACACTCAGCCGCAGGAGCTGCGAGACCTCGACAAACAAGAAGCCCAGCCCGATGGCTGCGAAGTAGACGGTGAACGGCGCCGTGCCACGTCGTTTGGCCCGCTTCGTTCGGTCCAAGACCAAGGGCAGGCCGATGCAGGTCAGCGCGAGTCCCAGGACGATCACACCAAGCAGCAGCAAGACGATGACCGGCTGCAAGATGGGAACCGTGACATCGTTGTTGGCCAAGCCATGGCTGAAGATCGTGCGGAGGTTGGCCATCTGGAAGAAGAACGGCCGGCCATCGGTCGGGGCTGACATGTCCTCGTGGGTGAAGGTCTTAACGGCGCGTTGGGGTCCGGCCGGGTCGGCGATCGCTGCGAACGTGGGGTTCATCGCGGTAGTGGGGGTAAGGACGGGTTGGAACTGCAGCCGGGCGACTTGGGTGCCGAGGACCGTCAGCGCCGCCCGCGAGAAGGGTTGGGGGCTGACGAGGATCGTCGCTGCATCGGAGTTGTACGCGCCCTTCGGCGCCTTGTAGATGAGGATGTGGCGGCGGGGATCCTTTACGCCCCGCTCCTTAAGGACCTCTGCGGCAAGGACTGCCGCCCGGTACGTTTCGAACGGCGGTCGGCCGTTGATCGTGTACCAGCGGGACACGGACAGGACACCGCCGGGCTTGAGGCGGTCGAGGAAAAGGTTCCAAGCCTGTGTCGTGTAGATCGAGTTCTCACCCAGCGCGAAGGCGCCAGCTGAGCCAGCCGCTGACGTGTCCGTCATTGACATCTGTATGACGTCGTACTTGCGAGAGGTGCGGGCAAGGTAGCTACGGGCCTCGTCGTTGACGAACTTGACTCTGGGGTTACGGTCGAGGTGGCCGGTGAAGCTGCCATAGCGATCGTTGACGAGGTCGAGGATGTTCTTGTTGATCTCGATACCGGTCACCGAGCGTTGCCGGAACTGTAACGCGGAAAGGATGTCGCGGCCTCCGCCGACACCGATGACGGCAACGTCCGCGCCGCGGCGTATCCATTGCGCGAGATTCGTGATGTCATAGCGGAGAAACTCTGTCTCGCTCAGATCACCCGTATATCGGGTCATCGGGGTGCCGGCGATGCTGTCGATGGTGATACCCAACGAGTTGACGGTGATCCCCGACGGGAGGGTCTTGCTCATTCCCCAACCGAACGGCGGAAACCTCAGGTTGGCGAAACCATCGACTGTCACACGCGAGAAGCTGTTCCACTTCTCGTAGCGGTGCACTGGATCGGCCACTCCTTTGGCGTAACGAATGCGTAGCGGCGCCTCTCCGCTTGACTGGAGGTGGCTATTCACCAATGCGACTCCCCCCAGCAAGAGAACCGCCATCGCGCAGGCGGTGACGCCCTTGAGGCTCCGCGCTCCGGTCGCGAAGGTCATCGCGCCGAGAGCCGCGAGTGCGCCAGTGAAAACCACGAGGCTGGGCGCGTCGAGCTTGGAGAGAAGAAACACCAGGACGACGCATCCGAGTCCAGCCCCCACCAGGTCGGCGGCGTAGAGGCGGTTGACATGATCTGGGAATCGAGTGAGGGCGAGACAAACAACAATTCCGCTCAATACGAACGGGACGGCGACGACCAAACATGTTCCGATCACCGTTAGGGCGCCGTGAAGCGTGAGCTTCGGATCAACGGGGATGAAAAGCTGGACGACTATTGAAGCTGCGATCGAGACACCGAACAGCAGCGAGAACATCCAGAGGCGACGCTTCACGAGCGTGTCGGGAAAGCGCCCCGGAAGCAGATGTACGAGCAGGGCCCCCGCCGTGAGACCGAACAGGGCGATCGAGATCGCGACGAACGCGAAATGGTACCACATGGTCACTGAGAAGATCCGTGTGAGGACGACTTCGTACATCAGCGTCGACAAGGTGACCAGGAACAGCCCCGAATAGGCCGATGGAGTCGGTCTCAGGGAAGACTGCCGGGCGATCGCGGTCGCAGTCACGGTGTCAGCCCCATCCTGATCCCACCTCGGTCTTCTCGCGTCGTCACCACAGGCCTCTGTTGGTCATCGTGGTGCGAACAAGGCGCGACTCACCCCGAGGTGAGCGACCGCTGTCGGCGCAGCATACCGGTGCGCTTGAGCGGGTGCGTGGCCCAAACAACACGTCGGTCGGTGCCTGGGCACCATGCGGGACCGGTTCACGTCCCATCTGACACGGAACGCGGCGGCTTCGATCGCATTGTCCGAATGAACTACGGCGCTCAACGGCGCGCGTCAATCTTGCACCGCCTCTCGCTTCGCCGAGTCTTCGGCTCTACGCTCGCCGCGGGATGGTCGCTGCGACGTCGCGACACTCCACGATCGACAAGAGACATCGGCAGGCAGCTAGGGAGGGAACGATCATGAGTGACACCGCTACTGCGAGCGCGGTTACCGACGTCCGCCCGTTCCGAATCGAAGTTCCCCAGCAGGACATCGACGATCTTCGCCGTCGCATCGCCGCAACGCGCTGGCCCACACGGGAGCTCGTCGCCGATCGGTCGCAGGGCGTGCAGTTGTCAACGACGCAGGCGCTCGCGCGCTACTGGACGTCCGATTACGACTGGCGCCGGTGCGAAGCGAGACTGAACGCGCTGCCGCAGTTCAAGACCGAGGTCGACGGGGTGGACATCCACTTCATCCACGTGAAGTCGCGGCACGAGAACGCGTTGCCGCTGATCATGACGCACGGGTGGCCCGGCTCGGTCGTCGAGCTGCTCGAGACCGTCGGCCCGCTCACCGACCCGACCGCGCACGGCGGACGCGCCGAGGACGCGTTCGACCTCGTGCTGCCATCCCTGCCCGGCTACGGCTTCTCCGGCGAGCCGACCGAGATCGGCTGGGACGCCAGCCGCACCGCACGCGCGTGGGCGGAGCTGATGCACCGCCTCGGCTACACGCGCTACGTCGCCCAGGGCGGCGACGTGGGTGCCCTCGTCACGGACTTCATGGGCCGCCAGGCGGTCGTGGGTTTGGTCGGCTACCACCTGAACCTGCTCACGGCGGTGCTCGCAATCGGCGATCAACTGCCCAAGGAATCCGAAAAGGAACGCGCAGCGGCCGAGGCGTTCGCGACGTTCAGGGAGGACGGCTTCGGCTACTTCCTCGA
>JBKPDG010000169.1:0-14409 GCA_046727755.1 Actinomycetota bacterium | reverse complement strand
GACGGCTTCGAGGTGTGCCGGCGCCTCCGCGCCGACGGCCGGTGGGCGCCGATCCTGCTCCTCACCGCCCGCGACAGCGTCGACGACCGGGTCGTCGGGCTCGATGCCGGCGCCGACGACTACATCCCGAAGCCGTTCTCCTTCGCGGAGCTGTACGCGCGGTTACGAGCGCTCACCCGCAGGGGCGCTCCGCAGCGTCCGCGCGTCCTCGAGGTCGGCGACCTCGAGCTCGACCCCGCCCGACATCGGGTGACCCGCGCCGGTCAGGAGATCGACCTGAGCCCGAAGGAATTCGCGCTGCTCGACCTCTTCATGCGGCACGCCGACGAGGTGCTCAGCCGCACCACCATCCTCGAGCACGCCTGGGACTTCGCGTACGACGGGACGTCCAACGTCGTCGACGTCTACGTGCGCTACCTGCGCGAGAAGATCGACCGGCCGTTCGACCGCTCGTCCCTCGAGACCGTTCGCGGCGTCGGCTATCGGCTCCGGAGCGACGCGTGAGGCTGCGTCCGCGAACGCTGCGCGGGCGGCTCGCGCTCGTCTTCGCGCTCGTCACCGCCGTGTTGTGCCTCCTCGTCGGGGTGCTCGTCGACTACCAATACCGCAACGCCCTGCGCGACGCGCTCGACGACGGGCTCGTCACCCGGTTCGACAATCTCGAAAGCGACCTCGCCACCAGCGGCGATCTCTCCGTCGAACCGACACTCCCGGACGCCGAGGCATTCGCGCAGATCGTCGACGTGGACGGCGAAGTCGTCAACGCGGCGCCGCGCGCCTTGCTGGAGCGACGCGTCCTCACCCGGGACGAGCTCGCCGAGGCCCGCACGAAGCGGATCACGATCGAGCGGTCCGCCGCGCCCGGCGACCAGCGGTCGCGGCTACTTGCGGGGCCGGCGGGCCAGAAGGGGCTCGGGCTCGTGGTCGTGATCGGGACGTCGCTCCAGGAGGCGATCGACGCCCAGCACCGTCTCGAGCTCGCGCTCGTCATCGGTCTCCCGTTGTTGGCTGCGATCGTGTCTATCGGCGGCTGGTTCCTCGCCGGCGCCGCGCTGAAGCCCGTGCGCGACCTCGTCGAGGAGGCGGACGAGATCTCGGCCGTGGCGGCGCGGGGCCACCGCCGGCGGCTGTCGGTCCCGGAGACGGGCGAGGAGCTCGCCGACCTCGCCCGTCACCTCAACGAGCTCCTCGCCCGCATCGAAGGCGCGCTCGAGCACGAGCGCGCCTTCCTTGACGATGCCAGCCACGACCTGCGCACGCCGATCTCGATCGTCCGCAGCGAGCTGGAGCTGGCCCGCATGCAGACCGAGGAGGGGAGTGAGCTGGCGCGGGCGCTCGATTCCTCGCTCGAGGAGGTCGACCGCCTCGACCGCCTCGCGGTGAACCTGCTCGTGCTCGCCCGCACGCGTTCGGCCGGTCCTCTCCGGCCCGAGCCTGTCGAGCTCGGAGCGTTGTCCCAGCGCGCCGCCGAGACCGTTGCCCGCTCCCGCGACGGTGACGCCGTCCCCGTCGAGGTGACGGGGTCGGCCCAGATTCGCGGCGACGAGGACGCCATCGAGCGTGCGGTGCTCAACCTCGTCGAGAACGCGGCCCGCCACGCGGATCGGCGGGTGGATGTGGCAGTGTCCACCGCCGGCGACGATGCAGTCATCGTCGTGCGCGACGACGGCCCGGGCTTCCCGCCCGAGCTGCTCGGGCACGCCGCCGGCCGCTTCGTGCGCGGCGCGGCCGACGAGCACGGCGCGGGCCTCGGCCTCGCCATCGTCGACGCCATCGCCGCCGCCCACGGCGGAGAGCTCGAGATCGAGAATCGCCCTGACGGCGGCGCCGAAGTGCAGCTTCGAGTTCCGCTCGGGCGAGCGCCTTGAGCACAGGAAGCTCGAGCAGAGGAACAGGAGGCAGGCCTTGACGGCGACAGCTGACCCGGACCGTCGGGACGCGCTCGTCGAGCGACTCTTCGGCGCCACGATCGGCACGCTCGAGCTGTTCGGCGTCTACATCGGGGATCGACTCGGCTTGTACAGCACGCTCGCCAGTGCCGGCGCACTCGGTCCCGAGGAGCTTGCGCGCCGCGCCGGGATTGCACCCCGGTACGCGCGCGAGTGGTTGGAGCAGCAAGCGGTGGCGGGAATCCTCGACGTCGGCGACGGGAATGGCGAGCGGCGGTACCGGTTGCCGGCTGGCCATGCCGATGTGCTCGTCGACCCGGAGAGTGACTTCTATCTCGCGCCGTTTGCGTCGCTGCTCTCGGGCATCGGCGGCGTTCTCCCGGACGTCGTCGACGCGTACCGCACCGGCGGCGGCGTTCCGTTCAGCAAGTACGGCGCCGACCTGCGCGACGGCCAGGCCGCGATCAACCGCCCTACGTTCACACACGAGGTGGCGGGATGGATCGCCGCCATGCCCGATGTCGACGCCCGGTTGCGGTCCGAGCCACCGGCGCGAGTCGCCGACGTCGGATGCGGCGTCGGCCGGTCCACGCTCGCCCTGGCGCGCGCATTCCCGCAGGCGAGCATCGAGGGAGTCGACCTCGACGAGGCGTCGATCGACGACGCCCGCCGCAACGCTGCCGGCGCCGGGATGGCCGACGCCGTGAGCTTTCAGGTGCGCGACGCCGCCGATCCGGCCACGCAGGGCGCCTACGACCTGGCCTGCATGTTCGAAGCGCTCCACGACACCCCGCGACCCGCCGAGGTGCTAGCCGCACTGCGCGAGATGCTGCGCGACGGCGGTTCGATGCTGCTCGCCGACGAACGGGTCGCGGACTCGTTCACGGCGCCGGGCGATGAGATCGAGCGGATGATGTACGGCTGGAGCATCTCCCACTGCCTGCCCGTGGCGATGGTCGACCAGCCGGCCGAGCCGACGGGCACGGTGCTGCGCGAGCCGACCGTGCGCGAGCTCGCGAGCCGAGCCGGGTTCGAGTCGGTGGAGGTCCTCCCGATCGAGAACGACTTCTTCCGCTTCTACCGTCTGCGTCGGTAGCGCTTGCATCGGTAGGTTGAGCCCGGTGACATCTCCGTACTTCAAGAGCTTTCGCGATCCCGACAGCACCATGGAGGTCGAGGGCGTCGCCGAGCGGCAGGTCGAGCTCGGTGATCTGACCGTCGGGCGCCAGCGGCTCGAGCCCGGGTGGCGATGGTCGACGCACATCCGTCCGCACGTCGGCGGCGACTGGTGTCAGGCGCGCCACGTGGGGGTCGTGCTGTCGGGCCGGCTCGGGATCAAGCTGCGGGACGGGACCACATTCGAGGTCGGGCCCGACGACGTCTTTGACATCCCGCCCGGCCACGACGGCTACGTCATCGGCCACGAGCCGGTCGAGACCATCGAGTGGGCGGGCAGCCGAACCTTCTGGGGCACTCGCGCCGGCGGGCACGGCCGGGCCCTGGCGACCCTCCTGTTCACCGACCTCGTGGACTCCACGACGCTGGCGAACCGTCTCGGCGACGCCGCCTGGCGCACCTTGCTCTCCGCGCACTTCGAGTCCGTGCGCACACAGCTCGACCGGTTCCACGGCCGCGAGGTCAAGACCACCGGCGATGGCTTCCTCGCGACGTTCGAAGGCCCGGCCCAGGCGCTGGAAGCCGCGGCCGCGATCCGGGGGGGCGCGAACCGTGAAGACCTGCACGTTCGCGCCGCCGTGCACATCGGCGAGGTGGAGGTCGTGGGCTCCGATCTGCGCGGCGTGGCCGTGCACGAAGCGGCACGGATCATGGCGCAAGCCGGCGAGGACGAGATCCTGGTGTCCGAGACGACGCGCCTGCTCGCACACACCTCACGCCTCGAGTTCGAGGATCGCGGTAGCCACACACTCAAGGGTCTGCCCGGAGACTGGCGTCTGTTCGCCTACCTCGCCGAACCGCAACCGGCGTGACGACCGACTCGCGCCCGGTGATCCTCGCCGTCGACGACGATCCGTCGTCGATCGGACACATCAGCACCGAGCTCGAACGTCGCTACGACCGGGACTACCAGATCCTGTTCAGCAGGTCGGCGACGGAGGCCGTCGAGCTGCTCGAGAGGATGCAACGGTCCGGCGATCGGGTCGCGCTCGTGCTCGCCGACCAGTGGATGCCCGAGCTCACCGGACCGGAGCTGCTCGCCCTCGTCCCGGATCTGCACCCGCAAGCCAAGCGCGCGTTGCTCGTCGGATGGGGGGACTGGGGTGACGAGCCCACGGCCGACGCGATCCGCGAGGCGATGGCGCTCGGTCGCATCGACTACTACGCGTTGAAGCCCTGGAAGTCCCCCGACGAGTACTTCCACCGGACAGTGAGCGA
Organism: Actinomycetota bacterium; assembly: GCA_046727755.1. Classification (GTDB taxonomy): domain Bacteria; phylum Actinomycetota; class Acidimicrobiia; order IMCC26256; family JACDBD01; genus JALZAA01. The sequence goes on along the minus strand of JBKPDG010000169.1, from coordinate 10,126 downwards.
GTTCCTCCACGAGTGGTCGCGCGCCGACGCCTCGGTCCCGCAGGAGATCAACGTCGTCGCCGACCCGTGGTCACCGCGTGCCCACGAGATCCGGAACCTGCTCACGCGCAACGGGGTCCCGCACGTGTTCCACCCCAACAACTCGCCCGACGGCGAAGCGGTGCTGCGCCAAGCCGGGCAAGCCGGAGCGACGAAACCCGTTGTCGTGATGCTCGACGGTCGCACGTTCGTCGATCCATCGAACGCCGAGCTCGCGCGCGGCTATGGCGCGATGACCGAGCTCGAGGGCCGACGAGAGTTCGACGTCGTGATCGTCGGCGCGGGCCCAGCGGGACTCGCCGCCGCGGTGTACGCCTCGTCGGAGGGGCTGCGTGCCTTGGTCGTGGAGCGCGAATCGATCGGCGGCCAGGCGGGATCGAGCGCCCGAATCCGCAACTACCTCGGGTTCGCCCGGGGCGTGAGTGGGGCCGAGCTCGCCCAGCGCGCGTACCAGCAGGCATGGGTGTTCGGGACGACCTTCCTGTTGATGCGCGAGGTCACCGAGTTGCGCGCCGAAAGCGACGACCACGTGCTCGCCGTCTCCGACGGCAGCGAGGTGCGGGCCCACGCCGTGATCCTCGCGATGGGCGTCAGCTACCGCCGCCTCGACATCCCGGCCCTCGAGCGTCTTCACGGCAGCGGCGTCTTCTACGGCTCGTCGCCGTCGGAGGCGGCGCGGTTCACCGGCGGTCAGGTGTACGTGGTCGGCGGCGGCAACTCGGCCGGGCAGGCGGCCGTCCACCTGAGCCGGTACGCCGAGCGAGTCACGCTCGTCGTGCGCGCCGCCACGCTCGCCTCGAGCATGTCGCAGTACCTGCGGAACGAGATGGAGGCCATTCCGTGCATCGACGTCCGGCTCTCGACCGAAGTCGTCGACGGCACCGGCGAGGGTCGTCTCGAAGCGCTCACGCTGCGCACCGCCGGTACCACGAGCGCCGTGCCGGCGGACGCGCTTTTCATGCTCATCGGCGCCTGGCCGCACACCGAATGGCTTCCCGCCGACGTCGCCCGAGACGGCCAGGGCTACCTCGTCACCGGCATCGATGTGGCGCGTGACGCGGCTGCGGCCGGATGGCGTCTCGAACGCCCACCACTCGTGTTCGAGACGAGCGTGCCCGGGGTCTTCGCGGTGGGCGACGTCAGGGCGCAGTCGGTGAAGCGGGTGGCGTCGGCGGTCGGGGAGGGGTCGGTCGTCATGCAGCAGGTCCACCAGTACCTCGAAGCCAGAACTGCGAGGCTGGCCTCCGGCTCGTGAACCGGCTTGCGCGTCCGTTCACGATCGTCCACACTGTTGACCTGATGGATCGCCTCTCAACCCTCGTAGTCGTTACCTAGCGCGCAGCCGCCTCACCGCGCCTGCGCGCCTTCGCCCCTCGCAAATGCGGGGGGCTTTTCATATCCCGAGACTCTCAAGACCACACCCGATGCTGAAGGAACCACGATGAAACTGACCGGAGCCCAGGCCCTCATCAAGAGCCTCGAGATGGAGGGCACCGAGGTCATGTTCGGGCTGCCGGGCGGGGCGATCCTGCCCGTGTACGACCCGCTGATCGACTCGTCGATCCGGCACATCCTCGTCCGCCACGAGCAGGGCGCCGGCCACATGGCCGAGGGCTTCGCCCACGCCACCGGCCGTCCCGGCGTGGCCATGGTCACGAGCGGCCCCGCCGCAACGAACATCGTGACTGCTCTCTGCGATGCGTACATGGACTCGGTCCCGATCGTCGTCATCACAGGGCAAGTGCCGTACGCGGTGATCGGCAGCGACGCGTTCCAGGAGTGCGACACCGTCGGCATCACGATGCCGGTCACGAAGCACAACTGGCTGGTCACCGACCCCCAAGACATCCCGCGGTACGTGCGCGAGGCGTTCCACGTGGCCACGACGGGGCGTCCGGGCCCGGTGCTCGTCGACGTCCCCAAGGACGTGGCCAACCAGATGATGGACTGGTATTGGCCCGAGTCCGTCGACCTTCCTGGCTACAAACCGAACGTGAAGGGGCACCCGAAGCAGATCAAGGACGCGGCGCGGCTGTGGGGCGAGGCGCACCGGCCCGTGATCTACGCCGGCGGTGGGATCCTCAAGGCCCGGGCCGCGGGTGCGCTCAAGGCCCTGGCCGAGGCGACGGGCACACCGGTGGTCACGACGCTCATGGCGCGGGGCGCGTTCCCCGACGACCATCCGCAGTGCCTCGGCATGCCGGGCATGCACGGCAACTACACCTCGGTCACGTCGATGCAGAAGTGCGACCTGTTGATCGCCCTGGGCTCGCGCTTCGACGACCGCGTCACCGGCAAGGTCGGCGCGTTCGCGCCCGGCGCCAAGGTGATCCACGTCGACATCGACCCGGCCGAGCTGGGGAAGGTGCGCCGGCCCGACGTCCCGATCGTGGGCGACTGCCGGCTCGTCATCGAGGAGCTGCTCAAGGCAGTGCGGTCCGATCAGCAGAAGCGCGACTGGCCCGACCTCACCTCGTGGTGGACGCAGTTGCGCGAGTGGCAGGAGCGCTACCCGCTCCACTACGAACAGCTGGAGGACGGGCCGCTGAAGCCGCAGTACTGCATCGACATGCTGCGCGAGAACTGCCCCGACGACACGATCGTGGTGTCGGGCGTCGGTCAGCACCAGATGTGGGCCAGTCAGCGTTGGAAGTTCAACCACCCGAACACGTGGGTGAATTCGGGCGGTCTCGGGACGATGGGATTCGCCGTCCCGGCGTCGATCGGCGCCAAGGTCGGCAAGCCCGACCGGATGGTGTGGGCGATCGACGGTGACGGGTGCTTCCAGATGACGGCGCAGGAGCTCGTGACGGCGTCGGCCGAGCGCATCCCGGTGAAGGTCGCGATCCTCAACAACGCGTACCTGGGCATGGTTCGCCAGTGGCAGGAGCTCTTCTACGAAGAGCGCTACAGCGAGGTGTACCTGTCGCCCGACCTGCCCGACTACGCGAAGTGGGCTGAGGCGATGGGCTGTGTGGGCTTCAAGGTCGACACGCCCGACGACGTCGTGCCCACGATCGAGAAGGCGAACCAGATCGACGACCGGCCCGTCGTGGTCGACTTCCAGGTCGATTACCGCGAGAAGGTGTACCCAATGGTGCCGGCGGGCGGCTCGAACGACGACATCATCCTCGACCCCGCCCACGACAAAGCAGTCGGGAGATAGCGATGGCGAACGGAGTGCAGCATCACATCCTGTCGGTGCTCGTCGAGAACAAGTTCGGCGTGCTGTCACGGGTCGCCGGGCTGTTCTCGCGGCGCGGCTACAACATCTTCTCGCTCGCGGTGAGCCCGACCGAAGACGAGCGGCTGAGCCGCATGACGATCGTCGTCGACGCCGAGTCGACGCCGCTCGAGCAGGTCACCAAGCAGCTCAACAAGGTCGTCCCGGTGATCAAGATCACCGAGCTCTCCCCCGACGAGGCCGTCGAACGCGAGCTCATGCTCGCGACCGTGAAGGCGGGCGCCGAGTTCCGGTCGCAGGTCACCGAACTGGCGGCGATCTTCGAGGCCAAGATCGTCGACGTGGGCTACGACGCCATGACCCTGCTCGTCGCCGGCACGCCCGACAAGCTCGACGCCATCAGCGACCTGATGGCGCCGTTCGGGATCATCGAATCGCAGCGCACGGGCCGCATCGCCCTGCCCAAGCTCGCCCGCCAGCCCACCAAGCTGCGGGCGGTCAAGGACCGCGGCGCGTAGCCTCGGGCGCTAATAGGGGAGGAAGAGCATGCCGGCCACGATCTACTACGACGACGACGCCGACCTCGCGCTGCTCGACGGGCGCAAGGTCGCGGTGCTCGGCTACGGGTCGCAGGGCCACGCCCACGCCCTGAACCTCGAGGAGTCGGGGGTCGATGTGCGCGTCGGCCTGCGCGACGGGTCGTCGTCGTGGGCGAAGGCCGAGGCCGCGGGCCTCACCGTGACCACGATCGCCCAGGCGTGCAAGGAAGCCGACGTGATCATGGTCCTGCTCCCCGACACCGAGCAGGCCGCCATCTACAAGCGCGACATCGAACCCAACCTCGACGACCGCGACTCACTCGCGTTCGCGCACGGCTTCAACATCCACTTCGGCCAGATCCGCCCGCCCACGGGCGTCGACGTGTGGATGATCGCCCCGAAGGGGCCCGGGCATCTCGTGCGGCGCACGTTCGAGGAGGGCGGCGGCGTCCCGTCGCTCGTCGCCGTGCAGGCGGACGAGACGGGCAAGGCCAAGCAGACCGCGCTCGCGTACGCCCGCGCCATCGGCGCAACGCGCGCCGGCGTGCTCGACACGACGTTCGAAGAGGAGACCGAGACCGACTTGTTCGGTGAGCAGGTCGTCCTCTGCGGCGGCCTCACCGAGCTCATCAAGGGGAGCTACGAGACCCTCGTCGCCTCCGGCTACCAACCCGAGTCCGCCTACTTCGAGACGCTGCACGAGGTGAAGCTCATCGTCGACCTCATCTACGAGGGCGGCATCACCAACATGCGCTACTCGATCTCCGACACCGCCGAATACGGCGACATGACCCGCGGCCCGCGCATCATCACCGACGAGACCCGCGCCGAGATGCGTCGCATTCTCGACGACATCCAATCGGGCCGGTTCGCCAAGGAGTGGATCCTCGAGAACCAGGCCGGACGTCCGGTGTTCAACGCGCTCCGCAAGCAGTCGGCCGAGCACCCGATCGAGGAGGTCGGGGAACGTCTGCGGGCCATGATGCCCTGGATCGGCGAAGGCAAGACGCGACCTCAGGACGCATCCGGCGGCTGACGCCCGCCGGGGCCGCGCGGGCGAGGGAGCGACGGTCGCCCTGCATGCATCTCCGGTAACCGCGTCTGCTTGACTGTTCGCGCAGACGCGAACAGGATGACTGCTCCCGAGGTGGCCGTTTCCGCTCATTCGGCGCTTCGGGAAACAGAAGCGGAGGCGCGCGAGTCTGCGGACGTCGCGCGAAGGGGCAGATGGGACGCCGAAGCGTTGGCTGGGTCGAGTCAGGCGCGCGCGTGGCCTACGCCGTCATGGGCGCCGGCGCGATCTGCGTGCTCGCGCTCGCACTCGGGTTGCTCGGTCCACTCGCGGACGCTGCGTTCCTGATTCTCGGCGCAGGCGCGGTCGTCGCCACGATCGTCGGGCTTCGTCGCAACCGGCCCGCGGCGCGCTGGCCGTGGGTGATCATCGCCGTCGCGCTGATCGTGTTCCTCGTGGGCGGCGGCGTCCGCGAGGCGTTCGGCACCCTCGGTGATCTCTCCACCGACCGGTCGCTCGCGCCCGACCTGATCACGTTGTCGGGGTACGCGATCCTCGGCATCGGCGTCCTCGGCCTGGCGAGCGTCCGCCGCCGCGGAGCCCGCGATGTCGACGGGATGCTCGATGGGGTCATCGCAGCCTTGGCCGCCATGGCACTGGCGTGGATCTTCCTCATCAACCCCACGCTGTTCCATGAACAAGCGCCACTCCCGGTGCGATTTCTTCTTTCGTGCTATCCGCCGCTGTCGGTGTTCATCGTCGCGATGATCGCGCGGCTCGCGTTCAACACCGGGAAGCGCCGTCCGCTGTCGTACGGCCTGCTTCTCGGGGCTGGGACGGCGATGCTCGTCGGGGACGTCATCTACATGCTCCTCGAGACCCATGTGGTGACGCTGCCTCAGCACGTGTTCGACGTCCCCTACGCGCTCGCGTGTGTCCTGTTCATCGGAGCGGTGCTCCATCCGTCCATGCGCGAGCTCACGGAGCCCCTACCGGCGGACGAATTGGCGCCGACGAAGGGAAGGCTGGCGTTCGTCGCGGTTGCACTCGCCTTCCCGGCGCTGATCACGGTGATCCGAGTCGACGCCGAGGCCGGCGACCGCTTCGCCTTCGGCATCATCATCATGGCGCTGACACTCGCGGCGGCGTGGCGGATGTTCCGTGCCCTGCGCGCGTATGCGCGTTCGGAGGAGCGGCTCACGCACGCCGCGACGCATGATGCGCTCACCGGCCTGCCGAATCGGGCCTACGCGCAGGACCACCTCAATTCGCTGGTCGGACGCCCGAAACACGAGCGTGGGCTCGTCGCGCTCCTCTTCCTCGATGTCGACCGCTTCAAGCTCATCAACGACAGCTACGGCCACAGCCTGGGCGACGAGCTGCTCCTCGCCGTGGCCCTGAGGCTCCGCACGACGACACGGCCCGGCGACCTGGTCGCCCGCATCGGCGGCGACGAGTTCGTCATCGTCCTCGACCATCTGCCGACGACGAGCAAGGCGCTGGAGGTGGCGGAGCGCACACGGCTCAGCTTCCAGATCCCGTTCAACATTCGGGGCGTCGAAGTCATCGCGTCAGCCAGCATCGGCGTGTCGCTGAGCGACGGCACCGACCCCTCGCTCGACGCCGAGGCGCTCATCCGCGACGCCGACACGGCCATGTACCGCGCCAAGGAGACCGGCCGCGACGCAGTGTGCGTGTTCGACTCGTCAATGCGGGATTCCGCCACGCAGCGCGTCGAGCTGGAGCGCGACCTTCGCCACGCGATGGAGTCGGACGAGCTGCACCTGCTCTACCAGCCCCTTGTGCATCTCCCGATGGGCACGATCGAGGGCTTCGAGGCGCTGCTGCGCTGGTCGCACCCCTCCCAGGGTGAGCTCCTACCCACGTCGTTCGTTCCGCTCGCCGAGGACACCGGGCTCATCGTGCCGATCGGCACTTGGGTGATCGAAGAGGCGTGCCGTCAGCTGAGCTGGTGGCGCCATGCGATCCCGAACGGCGAGGACCTCTACGTCGCCGTGAACCTCTCGGTGCGTCAACTGCGCGACCCGCAGCTCGTGCCGTGCGTGCGAAACGCGCTGCAGGACCAGAAGCTCTCCGACGGGTCGCTGTACCTGGAGCTCACCGAGAGCTTGCTCATGGACAACCCCGAGGCGGCCGCAGAGCTCCTCGAGCAGCTTCGATCTGCCGGCGTCGGTCTCTCGATCGACGACTTCGGCACCGGTTACTCGTCGCTGTCGTCCTTGCGGCGCTTGCCCGTCGACCGCGTGAAGATCGACCAGTCCTTCATCGAGGGTCTCAACCGCGATACCTCGGACGAGAGTCTCGTCGCCGCGATCGTGGCCATGGCCAGTGCGCTGCGCGTGACGACCGTCGCCGAGGGGGTCGAGAAGTACGCGCAGGGGAAACGTCTCCACGAGCTCGGCTGCAACGTCGCCCAAGGCAACTTCTACTCGCGCCCGGTCCCGTCGGCGTCCGTTCCCGCCGTGGTCGAACACTTCGGTGTGGCCCGTCGCTCACACCTCAGGGTTGTGCCCGACGTCGGGCTGGCCTGAGCGCGTCCGCCGGACCTGGGTCAAGCCGTGTGTGCGTGTCCTCCCGGGAGCAGTTGCTCGAGGGCCGGCTCCAGGTCCAGTGGCCGGATGGCGGCTTCCAGGCCCTTTCCCTCGAACAGGATCTCGTACATCGACGGATCCGCCGTCTCGAGCCGGACGAAGTACGCGTCGAGGTCGCAGTACACCGGCAAGCTCGCGGGCGAGTCGAGATACCGCAGCGGCTCGAGCCCCGTGAAGCGCTGGAATGGGTCGGCCATCGCTCCCTGCAGGAGGTTCAGCACCACGAGATCGAGAATCGTCACGACCCACTTCACGTGACAGCGCAGCGCGAGCTGCGCGACCCCCTGGTACAGGCCGAGGCTCACGATGCCATCCGTCGCCCGACCTCGGTACTCGGAGTCGACGGCGAGGGTTGCGACGTCCCAGGCGCGGTTGCCATCGAGACGGAGGCTCATCCGCGCGAGCACATCGTCGATGCGATGACCCCAAACGGGCTCGACGTCGCCGAGGCTCTTCAAGCCGGCCGGTGACGGCAGCACGAGTCGGATCGCACCGGCGGGTAGTCGCCGTCGATGATCCAGCGCGCAGACGAAGAGCGTTGAGCCTTCGTACGGGCCGTACTCCGCCTCGAGGAGCTCAGGGGTGTTGTTGAAGAACTCGTAGAACACCTCTCGCTCGACGTGACGGGCGAGCTCGGATTCGGGCGCGTCGGCCGCGAACGCGTATACCCCGAACGGCTGTGACGGTTGTCCGGCTGCGTCGACAACCCGACCGCCGAGCTCGCGGAGCTCCTCCCGGTCGAGTGCGACCGTCGCCGCGCTCACGATCAAAACTCCTTCGCGACGACCTCGACCGCGTCGAGGTAGTCGCGTGTGAACTTCGTGGCTGCAGCGGCGTCGAACCGCTTGCAGGTATAGATGTCGACGCTAAAGAACAACATTGGTTCCTCCCACGCATAGAAATGGGCGCCGGAGTTCTCCCAGTGGATCCATCCGGCCCAACCGTGCGTGTCCGAGCGGTGCGTGGCCGGCGCCATCAGCGGCTTCATGCCGCACACTGAGGAGAGTCCCGACAGATAGCTCCTTATGCGCTCGTCCGTGATCGGCTCACGGCACGTTCCCTCCACGACGAGGCGCTGTCGGAGGATCATCGGAGCCAAGTCCCGCCACTTGGGTGTCGCGGTGATCACCTCCACCACCATCCGCCAGGCCGCGAAAGGACGTCACGTGCGCGACCACACGCTCGGATCGACACGCACGTGTTCAGTATGGGTAGGCCTGAGTCCCCTGTCCAGCTGTGTGGCCAGAGTTGTAACCAATTGAACGCGAAACGCGGTTCCGGTGTCCCTACGATGCTGGTCGATGCCCGGTCATCGTTGACCCCGCCTCCTCCTACGAGCCGTCCCGCTGGCGGCGCGGTTGCCCTTGGGGCTGATCGCGTCGCTGCTGCTCGTCGACCTGGCCGACGAGTGGTTCACGTTCCTTCCCGCCGGCGCCATCGGGTCGATCCGCGCCGACCTCGGGCTGTCGTACGGGCAGGCGGGCCTCTTGCTCGCGTTGCTCCCGGCCGGCGGGTTTCTCGGCGTCGTCCTCATGGCGGCGGCGGACTTCACCAGTCGCCGGCTCTTGGGAGCCGGCGGCGCGTTCGTCTTCGCGGTGTGCCTGCTCGCGTTCGCCGCCGGCCGCTCCTTTGCCGCGCTCGCCGTCGCTTCGTTCTTGTGGGGCGCGGCCAGCGACGCGTTCGTACACGCGACGCAGCTGGCGCTGGCGGAGCTCGCCGGCGACGACCTCGACTCGACCCTGGCGCGCACCAACCTGCTCGGATCGATCGGCGATCTGCTCGGCCCGGTGACGCTCGCCGTCGCCGCGGGTACCGGCCTCGGCTGGCGGCCGGTCTTCGCCGTGGGCGGTGTGCTGATGCTCGCCTACGCGGCGTGGCTCGCTACCCAACCGCTTCCACCACCGCGGCCCGACGGTGCGACGCCGTGGTCGGTCGTGCGGGCCGTCGTCGGTGACACGCGCGTGTGGCGACTCGCTGCGATCTGGGCGCTGATCGCCGTGCTGGACGAGCCGTTCCTTGGGTTCCTTATCGCCTACCTGGAGGAGACGCGCAATGTCTCGGCAGCCGCGGCGACTGCGCTGGTGGTGTCGGTCGTCGCAGGCGGGATCACTACGTACATGACGATGGCCGTCGTCCGCCGCGCGTTCTCTTCGCGTACGCGGTACACGGTCGGCTCTCTAGCGCTGCTCGTAACCACCGTCGTCATGGTCAGCGCACCATGGACGGGCGCGGTCGCCCTGGCCGGTGTGGGCTTCGGCGCCGCGATCGCTCTCGTGTGGGTCACACTGCTGGCCGGGATCTTGCGGCTTCGCCCCGGTCAGGTCGGCACGACGCAGGCCGTGGTATCGGGACTGTCGACTCTCAGCGTGGTGGTCCCGCCGCTGATCGGCGTCGCCGCGGACTGGGTGGGCCTCGGCGCGGCGATGTGGCTGTTCGCCCTGGCGCCCGCCGCCATCCTGTTGCTCATGCTCACCAGCCGGGAGTCCGAGAGGTCGCGTGCGTAATCTCGACCCGTGGCTGACGTTCTCCTCGGCGTGGTTGCCGCGCTGGTCGGCTATCTGCTCGGGACGATCCCGTCGGCGGGCGTCGTCGCGTGGTTGGCGACCCGCGGAGAGATCAACCTCCGGGAGGCCGGGAGCGGTAACCCCGGTGCCATCAACGCCATCAAGATGCTCGGCACGCGCTGGGGGATCGTCGTGCTGGCGGCCGACATCGCCAAGGGAGCGGCCGCGGTAGCGCT
>JBKPDG010000168.1:0-3821 GCA_046727755.1 Actinomycetota bacterium | reverse complement strand
GAGCACCATCTGATGCTCGTCCCCCAAGTCGACGCGCTGCACGAGTTTGCGCTCGGACATGCTCCAGAAGTCGAGGTGATGGCCGAACTTGCGGCCGAGCAGGTCCTCGGGGTTGAGGCCATTCTCGATCATCGACGGTGTCCCCCACTCCGAGGTGATCACCGTGTCGTAATCGAGGTGCCACCAGACGTCGTATGCGAAGAACTGGTCGCCGCGGTCGAGCTCCCACGGGCCGACGACGTCGAAGGTGTCATGGTCGAGCAGCGCGACGCCGCCCGGGCCGTCGTTGCCGTTCGCCCCACCGAGCGCGGACATGAAGATCCCGCCGGGCCCGCAGTGCACCGTGTGGGGCCGCGAGTAACCGGCCTTGGCCGCGAGCTCCTCGGCCTCGATGGTGCGGATCACCTGCGGCGCGCGTGGGTCGGGATTCGTGTCCAGAATATGGATGCGCGACGAGCGCACGCCGGGAACGACCAGATACCGACGCTCCAGCGGCGCGGCGTCGTCGTGGTCGCCGTGACCCTGGTGGCACAACGCGCTCGAGCACGCGTTCCACCCGAAATGGTGCAACTCGTTCCCTGCGTCCGGCAGGTCGGTCCAGCCGACCACTCTGCCGCACGTCGGCGACGACGGGGCACAGTCAATTACGGTCATCGCGTCGTTCACGCGGCCGGAGGGGTCGAAAGCTGCCACGTATGCGAGCTCCTCCGGAGGAGCGGCGATCGCTGCGCCAGGACTCCGGTAGAACGTGGGATCCGTCACCTCAGGCATCATCCACCTCGACTACACACGCGCAGCACTGCCCATTTACCTGCGATCGTGTCACTCAAGGGCCCAGTGTCAAGAGCGGCATGGGGAACCGTCGTGGACTTCTACGCTGTCGATCTACGAGCGGCAGCGTTTCACAACACGTCCGCAGCTCCGCCCCGATGTGCCGTTCTGTGCGCGTCCAACGCGCACTGGGCGTGATGCTCCGTACGAGGTTATGGGCGTACGCCAACAGCGGCTCTGATCAGCTCGTGTCGCCAGCTACTGTGTCCGCCGCCAAGGCGTGAATACCGCTAACGGAGCCGGTTTGGCGTGGTCGGGCAAGCAGCCGAGGGCAAGCAAGGCGTGCACGAGGTCACGATCGTGCTCGGAAGCGTCGAGGAGCTCTTCGCGCCACCGACCGTTCACCCCTTCGGCGAATTCAGCGCGCTGTCATCCGGCATCGAACGGCTCGTCGAGCAGCTCAAGGCCACGTACCGGAAGCATCGCTTGCGCGCGGTCATCGTCCTCGAAAACGTCGGAGACGGGAATCCGGCTGTCCAGGCGCAGCAGGTCGGACCGGCCATCTCCCACTACTGCGAACTCCGCATCCACGAACTCGAGCATCAGCGCGCGAGTCTCCGACGCGACGGGCTGAGCGCGTTGACGATCGGGATCCCGCTCCTCCTCGTTGGAGTCCTCCTCTCGGAGCTGTTTCGGCGGAGCGGGGCGCCGGACTTGGTCACCGCCTTCGTGGCCGACGGGCTGCTTCTCGTCGTCGCGTGGGTGGCACTCTGGTACCCGCTCGACACGCTCGTGTATTACGGCCGTCCGCTTTCACGTGAGATCCGCGTGCTACGGGCGATGCAGCACATGGAGGTTGTCGTACGGGACGGTGGCGCATCAAGAGCCGATTGATCGCTTTACCTGCACCGCATACGTGATGCAATAAAGGAGCGGCGCGACCGAATGGACTGGTCTGATGAACTGCCGCTCTCCTGACGTCGAGATCACCAGCCTCGTCGACCTTCAAGCAGCGCTGACCTGACAGCGAACGGTTGACGGTCCCGGCCTTTCCTCCTGGCGGTTCCCGTGCCGCGAGGCAGGATCGCGGCGAACCCTGAGCGCTTCGCGCAACGCAGCGACGTCGCGCGAACGAAGGATCTGGCGCACGGAACAACATTGCCCCGGCGCTCACCTAAGCGCCAGAACCGGCGATCTGTGTGTCGAGGAGCACGAGCGCACGTGTGCGGATCGGTGCTCGCCGATCGACAACTCGAATGGCGTTAGTCATGTTCTGTGCGCTTGGTAGAGCGCGGATCGCAAATCGGTGTGGTTGGCTTGCCAGTGCGGACTGACCAGGCCTCCCGCCAAACATGTGCGGGCTCGTAGCGGGCTTAGCGGTGGTACTTGGTCGCTTGGGCGCGTACAAGCTCGACCAGGTTCCCCAGCGCGATGTTGATGTCAGCCAGGTGTAGGCCATAGGTGGGGTTGAGGGCATGGCGGATAGGCCGACGATGCTGCCGCTCTCGAAGAGGTCGCCGACGAACTCGCCGAGCTGGGGATGGTGCTTGCCGCCACTGAGGCGATGAGCGCGGCCAGCCAGGCGTACGGCCGCCGAGGGCTGCAGTCACGGGCCCGTAACACCGCCGCGCGCTGCAACGTGCTCTCAGAGGGCTGCGACGGGCTGCGAGCGAACTGGCTGCAACACGACCACGAGTCATCGTCGCTAACGACACGTGAACGCGAGATTGCAACTTTGGCGGCGCTCGGCCGCACCAATCGAGAAATCGCCGATCGCCTGGTCGTCTCAGTCCGGACGGTCGAAGGGCACCTCTACCGGGCCTACGCCAAAATCGGCGTCAGCGACCGCGACCAGCTGGCCGCCACGCTTGGGGTCACGCGCGGCAACCACCGCGAAAACGCGTAGCGCGCTACTCGGGTCACCGAAGACCCGGTTCCTTACGGTTGGAGGTGATGGACGATCCGGAGGGGCTCGCCCGACTCCCGCGGCCGTACGCGCTCGCATTACGGCTGCTCGACGCCGGCGTTGACGACGCGCTCATCGCCGACTGCGTCGGCGTGGATCCCGAAGCGCTCCCCGCCCTCCTCGAGATCGCGGCGGCGAAGCTCGACAACCTCACCCGCAGCGAACAATGAGCAGACGACGCCACGCCCGAGCGTCAGCTGCGGCGCAGCACCTAAGAACGTTCGCAGCGTCGCTGACGGTTTGCCTGGCAGCGATGCCCATGAGACGCCGCCGAGGCGGCACCGCGAGTCTGGTCATTGCCCTGCTCGGCGTGACTCTCGTCGTCAATGCCACCCCTGGCCGCGCGGCGACCCCAGCGCAGGCGAACCAGCCACCGATCACAACGTTCTCCGATCCCCAGCACCGGATTCGAAGTCCGCGCTCCATCGCGCTCGGGCCCGACGGCAACCTGTGGTTCACCAACGCCAACAACCGCATCGGCCGCATCACACTCGACGGAGACATCACCGTCTTTGAGGACTCGACCGGCCGCGTCGACACGCCGGACGCAATCGTTGCCGGCCCGGACGGTGCCCTGTGGTTCACGAGCTTGCACGACATGGTCGGACGAATCACGACCGAAGGAGACATCGCCACGTTCCGAGTCGGCGACAGCGCGGAACCCGGGCCGCTCGGCCTCGCCGCCGGCCCCGACGGCAACGTGTGGTTCACCTCGCTCAGCGATCGCGTCGGACGCATCACTCCCAAGGGCGAGGCCACCAGCTTCGACGTCGCCACAGGCGGCCTGAGCGTTCCAAACGGAATCACCGCCGGTCCCGACGGCAACCTCTGGTTCACGTCGCTCAGCGGCCGCATCGGCAGGATCACGACCTCCGGCGAGGTCACCAGCCTCGACGCCACCGGCGAGAACATCGCGTTCCCGTCCGACATCGTCACCGGACCGGACGGCAACCTCTGGTTCACCAGCCCCCTCACCAACCGAATCGGCCGCATCACCCTTGACGGCACGGTGACGTCCTTCGACGCCAACCCGGCCCGTGCCGACGAGCCCAGCGCCCTCGCCGTCGGAGCCGACGGCAACCTG
>JBKPDG010000167.1:0-7441 GCA_046727755.1 Actinomycetota bacterium | reverse complement strand
AGCATCTCTACAGCCGGCGCGGCGTCTGATCAGCGCAGGCGGCGGAGGCTGCTCCCCGGGCCGGTGATGCCGGCGAGGTAGCCGGCGGTGGCAGCGCCGGCCAGGACCGTCATCACCGGCAGCGCGCGCCGGATCTCGCGTCGGTACTCCGGCACCTCACGTCCGACGTCGAGCGTGGCGCCGATGAGGCGCCGCGGAAACGCCACCGCGTCGCGGGCGAGCGACCTGCGAGCGGCGGGTACACCGCGTTCGGCGACGAGACCAGCGTGTGACCGCGCCGCATGAAAGTGATTCATCACGTGCTCAGTGATGCCCATGGATTGTGAGTGCGCCACGACTACGCTCTCGTCCAACACCAGCAATCCTTCGGCCCAGAGCCGCGGCGTGACAACGAGTTCCAGGTCACCGGGGCATAACGCCGACTGCGTCACATTTTCCCGCTTGTAGGAGACGTTCGATCCGGCGGGTGGGAACCAGTTCGGCGGGCGCTCGCGGCGACCGGGAACGTTGCGACCGTGGACGAGGAAGAAGCTGGCGCGATCCACAACGTGCCCGTCGGCGCCGTTGGTCACCGGGCCTGCGACCGCCACGACGCCCGGACATCTCTCGTGCGCAGCCATCACTTGCTCACACCAATCCGGCGCGACGTCGCAGTGGTCCTCCGTGATCGCGGCGACATCGCCCTGGGCCTCCATGAGACCGAGCACCCGCAGCTCGTGCGGGCCCCAGCCGGCCGGCAGAGCCACGTCACCTGCTCAGCTGTCGCCGGGTCGAGCCCGCCGTGCGAACCGTCCGCGACCAGGATCTCGATGTCGCCCGGGCGCGACTGCGGCAGGAGCCGCGCCAGACACCCGCGCACCTCGGGCCATGGCTGCGTGCACGTGACGATGACGGACAGGCGCATCGGGGCATTCTGGCGGGGACGTACGGACCCCGTCCGTAGACTGAGCTCGCATGATCGACGTGATCGACTACCGAGCGGGCAACGCGCCCAGTGTCATCTACGCGCTCGAACGGCTCGGACTCCCCTGCGAGTTGGTCGCGAAGCCCGAAGAGATCGCCGCATCCGAGCGGCTCGTGCTCCCCGGGGTGGGCGCGGCCGCCGCAACGCTCGCATCGCTGCGCGAGTCCGACCTCCTCGACCCGCTCGCCGAACGCGTGCAGCGAGACCGCGTGCCCTTCCTCGGGATCTGCATCGGCCTCCAGGTGCTCTTCGAGCACAGTGAGGAAGGTGACACCGCCTGTCTGGGCTGGCTCCCGGGGCGGATCCGTCGCTTCGCCGACGGGCTGCGCGTCCCCCAGATCGGCTGGAACGAGGTGCGCATTACGCGATCGCACCCGGTGACCGCCGACGTCCCCGACCAGGGCCACTTCTATTTCGTCAACTCCTTCTACGCCGATCCCGCCGACCCGGCCCACGTGCTCGGGCGCACGCAGTACGGCGTCGAGTTCGCGTCGGTCGTCGGGCGCGACAACGTCGTCGCGACGCAATTCCACGCCGAGAAGAGCGGCGCCCTCGGCCTCCGTCTCCTCGCCGACTTCGCGGCCTGGGACGGGCGATGCTGACCAAGCGCCTCATCGCCTGCTTCGACGTCATCGAGGGACGGGTCACGAAGGCGCAACAGTTCCAGGACAACATCGACGTCGCCCCCGCCGAGGACCTCGCCGCCCGGCTGTACGACGACCAGATCGACGAGATCGTCTTCTACGACATCACGGCCAGCGCCGAGAAGCGCAAGATCGACCTCGAGACCGTGCGCCGTGTCGCCCGCCACGTGTTCGTCCCGTTCACGGTGGGCGGCGGTATCCGCTCGGTCGACGACATGTTCGAGGTGCTGAAGGCGGGCGCCGAGAAGATCAGCATCGACTCGATGGCGGTCCGCAATCCCCAGATCATCCGCGACGGCGCCGAGGCGTTCGGCCGGCAATGCATCGTGCTCAGCACTCAGGTCAAACACGTCGGCGCTCGCCCTGGCTTCCGGTCGGGCTACGAGGTCTTCATCGACGGCGCTCGTGAGTCGACCGGTCTCGACGCGGTCGAATGGGTCCGACGCGGCGAGGAGCTCGGCGCGGGCGAGATCGTCGTGAACAGCATCGACCGCGACGGCACCGCTTCCGGTTACGACCTCGACATCACCCGGGCCGTCGTCGACGCCGTCAACGTGCCGGTCATCGCGTCGGGGGGCGCCGGTGGCGTCGACCACATCGCGGCCGGGCTCACCGACGGCGGCGCCCAGGCTGCGATCATCAGCTCGATCCTGTACTCACCGCGCTTCGACCGAAACCTCGGCGTGCGCGAGCTCAAGTCCGGGCTGGCAGAACATGGCGTCCCGATGCGACCGTACTTGGAGAGCTAAGCGGACGCGCTCTGCGACGCGGGAACGAGCTGTTCCCAATCGATGCGCGGCGCGTCCGCCCACAACCGCTCGAGCTCGTAGTACGCGCGCGTCTCGTCGAGGAACACGTGCACGACGATGTCGCCGTAGTCGAGCAGCACCCAGGTCGCGTCGTCGAGGCCTTCGACGCTGGTCGGCGGCACCGACGCGTGCTCCTTCATCGCCTTCTCGATCTCGTCGACGATCGTGCGCACGTGCCTCGTGTTCGTCGCGCTGGTGATCACGAACGCGTCCGTGATGGAGAGGATCTCGCCGACATCCAGGGCGACGATGTCCTCGCCCTTCTTGGCCGACGCCGCCGCGGCGGCGACGGCGACTCGACGGAGCACGACCGGGGCGCCTGTCAAGCAGCAGCCTCGCCGGTCGTCATCAATCGCGATTGTAGAGGCCGCGTTGGGCGATGGCACGGATCACCGCCGGCGGGACCAGCCCATCGACCGGGCGCCCCTGCGCCAGTCGGGCCCGGAGGTCCCGCGACGCGATGTCGAGGCGGGGGATCGTGACGCGCTCGACCCGCCAGCCTGGCTCAGGTGCTTCGGCGTGCGCGTCGCCCGCTCGCTCGACGATCACGAGCGTGGCCAGATCGCGGGTCTCCTCCAGCTTCCGCCACGTCGGCATGTTGCGGACGGCATCGGCGCCGAGCACCAGGAAGAGCTCGCGCGCCGGCGCGGCGAGCGCCGCGAGCGTGTCGTACGTGACCGACGGTTCCTCGCGGTCGATCTCGATCGCCGACGCCTCGACGCCGTCGACGCCCTCGACCGCGGCGGCGACCAGCTCGAACCGGTCGAGGGCCGGCGCGACCACCTCGCCGCGCTTCTGCCACGGGTCGCCGGCGACGACCATGAGCACACGGTCCAGCGCGAGCGCGGCACGGGTGTCGACTGCGGCCACGACGTGGCCGACGTGTACCGGGTCGAACGTGCCACCGAGGACACCGACTCGCTCGATCCGGGGAGTCTACGGGCGGCCGCGATTTGCGACGGCGCGAGTATGACGCGGCGACGGCGGCTTTGCCGACCGTCGCCGCAGAGCCGGAGCTTGCGACGGCGCCAGTAAGAAGCGTTCATCGTGCTGGAACACGAGCGACATGCACTTCGTCGTACCCTGAGCCGGTGCCCCTTGACGACCCGTCACCGACCCCGTCCGCGCACGTCCTCGTGCGGGTGTGGCTCCCCGACCGGCCCGGCGCCCTCGGTCTGGTCGCGTCGCGCATCGGCGCCGTCCGCGGCGACATCGTCGGCGTCGATGTGCTCGAGCGGGGAGCGGACGTCGCCGTCGACGAGTTCGCAGTCGATCTCCCCGGTCCGGATCTTGTGCCCACGCTGGTCCGGGAGATCGAGGAGGTCGACGGGGTGTCGGTCGAGGAAGTCCGTCTCGTCGGCCACTTCCCCGACGCCCGCCTGGACGCGCTCGAGTCGGCCGCCGCGCTGTGCGAGGCCGCGACCGTCGAAGACCTGTACGCCGCGCTCGTGGAACAGACCAACCGCGAGTTCCTCGCCGACTGGACCGCGCTGGTCAACGGTGCCCGCGTCCTCGCCCGCGCCGGCGACGAGACGCCGAGCCCCGAGGTCCTGGACGCCCTCGTCGCCGGCACGTCCGCCTCGACCTTGGTCTCGGACGGGGTGACCGGGCCCGACGATCTCGCCGTCGCCGCCTTCGAAGGGCACGAGGCCGCGTTGCTGCTCGGTCGGGCCGGCCACCCGTTGCGCCGCCGCGAGCGCGGCCAGCTGCTCGCGCTGGTTCGGATCGCCGATCGCGCCTGGGACCTGCTCGCGGAGTACAACATGCCTCGTGTCGACGATCGTCACGCTTCCGCGTGATCAGCTCGGAGCCTCGTCCGCGGTCCTAGCCCGCGCCTTCGACGACGACCCTGTCTTCCGCTACCTCTACCCCACGCCGCGTCGCCGGTGGTGGTCGTGCCGCAGCTTCCTCCATGCCATCGTGCGCGACGGCCTGCCCTTCGGGGAGGTCTGGGCGGCCGTCGACGACGGCGGTGTCGTCGGGACCGCCGGCTGGCTCCCGGAAGGCTCGTACCCACCGTCGCGCTGGCGGGCGGCGCGGCAGCTCCTTTCCGCGTGGCAGGCGTTGCTCACACCACACACGTTCCGCGACGGGCTGCGTTACCTGACCGAGACCGAGAAGCTGCACCCGAAAGCGCCGCACTGGTACCTCGCGGTGATCGGCGTCGAGCCCGCTCGCCAGGGCGAGGGCCTGGGCGGGAAGCTGCTCTCGGCCGTGCTCGGCCGGCTCGATGCGACGAGCGTGCCGGCGTACCTGGAGACCTCGACCGAGGCCAACGTCGCGAAGCCGGGTATGCCCGCCTACTTAGAGACTTCGACGCCGGGGAACGTCGCGTGGTACCGGCACCACGGGTTCGAGGTGCTGCACGAGATCCGGCCCGTCGCTGACGGTCCCCCGATCTGGACCATGTGGCGCGAGCCGAAGGGGCAAGAGCACCGCGTAGGCCCGTAGGAGGCCCGGAGAGGGGTGACGTCACGGCCCTTCACCGGCCGCGAGGCCGGGTCCAGTACCGGACACCGGGGAACGGGAGTTCGAGTGGCCGCTTGGCCCGTCAAGCGAATTAGGTATCGAGCAGACCAAGATGCGCGACCCGGTCGTCGTCGTGTTCGCCATCGAGCTGATCTCGAACGCAAGCTTCCCGAAGACCGGACCTTCGCGTTGCGGCATAACCGGAGGCTCGGTCGAGTTGCCGCCGACGAACCGGAACACCCGGTCGAACATGCCGGGCTGTCCGATCACGCTCCCGTTCGGGACGAACCGGACCGGCAGCGCGGGCTTGAGGAGCCAGACGTCAGAGCACGAAGGCGCCCGCACCGGCGGTCTGGACCCCGCGGTTGCCTTGAAACTCCTCGCTGAGGGTGTCCAGAGCTCGGATACGCGCGTATCCGGTATCTGCATCCGCGCATCCGCGCGCGCGGCTGTCAGTACGTTGCCGAAACGGTGGTCGCGGTCAGCCGCTCACCCTCACGACGTTCCAGGTGCCGCCGAAGCTGATGATGCCCTCGCCCTTCGTGTCGCCGGCCTTCGTGTCACCCACGAAGGTGTACACGGGCGCGCCGTTGATCGTGACCTCCCCGCCGGCGCCGGTACCGACGTTCTGCACGCCCGTGCCGGTGGCCTTGGTGAGCGGGGCCACCACGGTGACCGGCGGCCACACCTGCCTGCACTCACTCGAGCACGGCACCTGCTGGCCGCCGCTCGTCAGCGTGTAGACGGTCTTCCCGTCGTTGGTCACCACGATCGTGCCGAGCGAGCTGTTGGCCGTCTTGACGACCGGCGTCGACGCCGCACCCTTCTTCGCGGTCGATGTCGTCGTCTTCTTCGACGAGCTCGAGTCACTCGACGCGCCGCACGCCACGAGCGCGATCGCACCCGCCGCGCCCAGGGCGACGAGCGCGGAGACCCTTCGCCTGCGAGCGTGGGTTCGGGAGCTGCTGTTCATGGGTGCCTGACCTTCCGCCGTGGATTCGCCACCTGAACTACGGGCCGGGCGGGCAAGGAGATTGTCAGCAGCCCGAGCCCGCCCACGGGCCTTTGCCCGAGCCGGGTGTCGTGAGTGACGGCGGATCGTCCGCGCCGGACCCGTGCCCGAACAGCTCCCCGCCGGAGTCAGCCGGGCGGAATAGGACGCGTGGCGCGAACCGCGACCGGCCTGAGGTCAGCCCTCCACCACGGTGGTGACGAACCGCTCGAGCTGACGCAGGTTGCGGCACTCGTACACACCGTCGCAGTAGATCCCGAACTCGGAGATGATCGAGTCGCCGGTGTCCCAGTAGCCATGGGGCTCGGGATTGAGCCAGTACAGGTGGCGGGCGCGCTGCTGGAGCTCCTTCAGCACCCAGTTCTGGGAGGCGTGGTAGTTGTTGCGCGCGTCGCCGAGCAAGATGATCGACGTCTTCGGCGTCACCTCTTTGTAGTGGTGCTCGTGGAAGACCTCGAGGGCGTGGCCGTAGTCGGAGTGGCCGTCGACCCAGACGACGTCCGCTTCGGCGTTGACCCGGTGGATGGCCTCGGCGATGTCGTCCGACTCCTGGAAGAACCGGGTGACCTCGTCGATGCCGTCGATGAACACCCACGACCGCACCTTCGAGAACTGACTCGCCATCGCGTAGACGAACTGCAATGTGAAGCGGGCGAAGCTCGCGACTGACCCCGAGATGTCGGCGACGACCATGATCTCGGGCCGTGACGGGCGCGGGTGGCGGAACTTGGGTTCTGCAGGTACGCCTCCGTACGACAGCGAGTGCCGCACCGTGGACCGGAAGTCGAGGTGGCCGCGGTTGCGGCGTCGCCGTCGCTGGGCGAGGCGGGCGGCGAGCGCGCGCGTCAACGGGTAGATCGCGCGCTGCAGGGCGAGCATCTCCTCGCGCGACGCGTGCATGAAGTCGACGTCCTCGGGGAGCGGCTTGCGCAACGTGCGCGCCATGGCCTCGGCGCCCCGGTCGGCGACGAGGCGGCGTCGGATCTCGGACTCGACCAGCTCCTTCAGCTCCCGGAGGCGGGCCTGGAACTCCTCCTCGGCGAGGCGATCGGCCAGCTCGCCGTCGCCGATCTCGCCGCGCTCGCGCGCCTGTCCCATCAGCCGGGCGGTCAGGCCGTCGAAGTCCAACTGCCGCAGAGTCCGATAGAGGTAGTAGGTGCCGCCGACGGGCCGTCCCGGCTCCATCCCGGCGAAGCGGTCCACGGCCATGCCCGCCAGCTGGCGCAGCTGCTCGCGGTCCATGCTCATGAGCGCCTGGAGCAGCATCTGCGCGAGCTCCTCTGGAGAGACGTCGCCCATCGCGCCCCCGCCCTGTGCCCGCATCGCCTCCATGGACTCGAGGTCCGGCGGCTGGCCGTCCTCGCCTTCCTCGCCGAATCCCGCCGCGTGCAGCGAGAAGTACACGTCGAAGACCGTCTCGAACGCGCGCCAGTGATGGTGGTGCTTGACGAGCGTGGCGCCGAGCGCGGCCTTGAAGGTGGCGCGCTCGGCGATGTCGACATGCTCGACGGCGCGCATCGCGTCGAGGTTCTCGGTCATCGAC
>JBKPDG010000166.1:0-7005 GCA_046727755.1 Actinomycetota bacterium | reverse complement strand
CCGCCACAGTCGGGACGGCCGGAAGGGCGAGAGCCGCCGTCCCGAGTCCTCGTAACCCCTGTGTCAGGGCCGAGTCTGAACGCTGGGATCCGGAAACAGCGGATTCACGCCCGGGCACGGCTATCGTTCCTCAGTCTGAGGGGCTAGGGGCTGGGCAGGGTCGGGCAGGTAGCGTCGGGAGGAGTTCGAGAGTTGCAAGGGCCTTTCGGCGCAAGGAGCCTCCGGCTGCGGACGGCGGGGGCGCCAACCGGCGCGGTCGAGCGCGAAGGCGGGCGGCAAACCGGGAAGATCGTAGCGGCGGTCGTCGTCGCCCTCTGGGCGGTCGTCCTGGTGCTCATCCTGCGCCACCGCGTGTTCGTCTCGCACGACTCGATCAGTAACTACGGGCACGTCTGGTTCGTGAGCGACCAGCTCTGGAGCGGGGATGGTCTGCCCTTCCGGATGCCCGTCATCGGCCACGGAAGGGCTTTCGCGTTCCCGTACGGATTCCTGCCCTGGTTCTCGGCCTCGCTCCTGTATCCACTCCTCGGCGACTGGGTCGTCACGCTCTGGCTCGTCCTCGGCTCGGTGGGCCTCGTGGCCGCGATGTTCTGGGCGTTCCCCGAGATCCGACACGGCTGGTGGGCGGCGATCGCGCTCGTGAACCCAGCGCTGGTGATCGCGCCGATCATCGGGCAGCTGCCGTTCATCTGGGGCTCGGCGATGCTGATGGCGGCGATCGGCTGCTGGCGACGGCAGCGTTACGTGGAAGCCGCGATCCTGGCCGGTCTCGGCCAGGCCACGCACCCGGCCGTTGTCCTGCCGATGGCGATGCTCCTGGTGCTCGGTCGCCTGAAGTGGGAAACGGACAAGCGCCGGCTCCTCAAGTTCTATGGCATCTCGTTCGTTATCGCGCTCCCGGCCACGTGGATCGTGTTCGTGTCGCCGGTGTTCGTCGACAGCTCAGCGCTTGTCATCATCGGTCAATTCTTCGGCACGCTCGTCGTCCGGGCGTTCGTCATCGCCGTCCCGATCCTGTTGGTGCTCTTCCAGCACCTCCGGAAGCGGATGCAGGAGCCATGGAAACGATGGCTGCCGATCGGGCTCTTCCTCTTCACGCTGCTCTTGAATCCCGCCCTCGGCGACCTGCTCGACACGCGGTACGCGTGGGGCGCCCTGAACCGAAAGCCGAACCCCGACCTGCTCCAGTTCGTGAACTCGCCGAAGTTCGAGCCCAACAAGACGTACCGAATCATTCGGGCCGGCGACGGAAAGGTCGGCATGTACCAGATCGTCCGCAACGGCGGGCACCTCGACTCCGAGTTCTTCCCGGAGAGCATCGATCGCAGGAGCTGGCCGGACCCCGACGCCTACTCGAGGTTCCTGCGCACGCGGCGCGTCGACTTCGTGATCGCCTACGACAGCTACGACAAGACGTACAAGACGAATGAGCATGCGCTCCTCGACCAGATGTCCGTCGACGGCCTCGAGGCCTGCAGCGAGCAGCGAGTCGGCGCAGCACCGCTCTCACAGGCCACGCACTTCGAGGTGTACTCGGTTCGCCGTGAATGCTGACGAAGGGGCGACGTGAACGTTCCTGCCGCAAGGATCGTCTTCTCCGACGACGATCGCGCCGCGATCCTCGCGATGGTCGACCAATCGCTGAGCACCGGCGCGCTGACCCTCGGTCCCTTCACGCGCGAGCTCGAGGACGGGTTCCGGGCGCGCCACGACGCGCCGCACGCGGTTGCAGTCAGCAGCGGGACGAGCGCGCTCGAGATCATCTTGCGCGCGATCGGCGTCGAAGGCCGCGAGGTCGTCGTCCCCACGAACACGTTCTTCGCGACGGCGGCCGCGGTGATCCACGCCGGCGGCACCCCCCGCTTCGCCGACGTCGCTCCCGACACGCTCGCCCTGTCGGCGAGCACCGTCGAAGCCGCGCTCGGCGAGGACACCGCCGGCGTCGTTCTCGTGCACATCGGCGGCATGATCACGCCCGAGGTCGAGGCGATTCGAGACCTCTGCGAACGCCGCGGCCTGTTCCTCGTCGAGGACGCCGCCCACGCCCACGGCTCCACACTCGACGGTCAGCCGGCCGGCTCCTTCGGAACCGCGGCGGCATTCTCGTTCTACCCCACCAAGGTCATGACCACCGGCGAGGGCGGCATGATCGTCACCGCCGACGAACGCATCCGTGACGACGCCCACATCTACCGGGACCAGGGCAAGGCCGGGTTCCTTGGTGGAGACCACGTCCGTATGGGGTACGCGTGGCGGATGAGCGAACTGCACGCCGCGGTCGGGATCGTCCAGCTCCGTAGACTCGACGAGTTCATCAAGATCCGCCGCGAAGTCGCCGATCAGTACGACCACGGCCTCGGCGGGATCGACGGGATCACGCCGGTCATCCCGTCCCCCGGTTGTGAATCGAACTACTACAAGTACGTGGCGATGCTCGATCCGGGCATCGATCGCCAAGCCGTGAAGAGCACGCTGAGGGAGCAGCACGGTGTCTCACTCAGCGGCGAGGTGTACGCCTCCCCGCTCCACGAACAGCCGGTGTTCGCCGGCCTGCACGACGGCAACCTGCCGGTGGCCGAGGACGTCTGCCGCCGGCATGTCTGCCTGCCTATCCACTCCGACATGGCCCGGGACGAGGCTGCGCACGTGCTCGCGAGCCTGCGCGCCGTCCTCGCCGAGGTCGAAGCCATGAATGGAACACCATGAGAATCGCAGTCACCGGCGGCTCCGGATTCATCGGGTCGCACGTCGTCGACCGGTTGATCGACGCCGGCCACACGCTCTTCGTGCTCGACACGCGCCGCCCCCAGCGCCCCGACGTCACGTACCGCCAGGTCGACCTGTCGGACCTCGGCGGGCTCGTGCAGGCGACCCGGGACATCGACGTGATGTTCCACCTGGCTGCGGTGTCGAACGTCAACGACGCCTATGACCACCCGGTCGGCACCGTCCGGATCAACGTCACGGGCACGGTGAACGTCTTCGAGGCGAGCCGCCGCAACGCCGTGGGCCGCACGGTGCTGGCCAGCACGGTGTGGGTCTACGCCGGCGCCCACGGTGACGCCCCGCTCGACGAGGACGCGCCGTTCCACCTTCCGAGCGCGGGCCACATTTATACATCGTCGAAGATCGCTGGCGAGCTCATCGCCCACAACTACAACGAGCTCTACGACACTCCGTTCACGATTCTGCGCTACGGGATCCCCTTCGGCCCGCGGATGCGAGAGCAGCTCGTCATCCCGCGTTTCGTGCAGATGGCGCTCGACGGCGAGACCATCACCGTGCACGGCGACGGCTCGCAGTTCCGGAACTACGTGTACGTCGAGGATCTCGCCGACGCCCACGTGCTCGCGCTCTCGGACGACGCCGAGAACGAGGTCTTCAATCTCGAAGGGGCCGAGCCCATCACGATCCGGCGGGTGACCGAGTCGATCCGCGACTGCCTCGACATCCCGCTGGCGGTCGAGTTCGGCGAGGCACGTCCCGGCGACTACGCGGGCAAAGAGGTGTCGGCCGGGAAGGTGAAGCGGGTGTTGGGCTGGGAGCCGACGACCTCCTTCGAGGACGGCATGCGCCGGTACGTGGACTGGTACCTCGCCGAGACCGAGGTCGCGGGGGCGCAGGTCAGCGAGGCTTGACCGCGTCCTCGGGCACGAGCTGCTCGAGCATCCCGCGCATCATCTCCTCGTCGCTGGCTCGACGCCACGCGTCGATCATGCCGATGCTCATGGGATCGCAGCCGTAACGCATCGGCCCGTCGTCGTCGAGGATGGCGTCCACGATCAGGCGGGCGGCGTCGCCGGCCGGCTGGATCATCGATGCCACCGTGCTCTTGGTGGCGTTCATGTTGTCGGCGAGCGCCCGGTACGGCTCGCCGGCGGGCGTCACCATCGTCTGCTGCGAGTGCCGGAGCATGTCGGAGTCGACCGGTCCGGGCATGATCTCGACGACTCGGATGCCCTGGGGCGCCAGCTCGGCCCGCAAGGTCTCGCTGACGGCGCTGACGGAGGCCTTGCTGGCGCGGTACGCGGCGTAGAACGGCACCGGGGCCAGGATCGACGACGATCCCATGTTGCAGATCACGCCGCCACCCGCGGCGCGCAGCAGCGGGACGGCGCGCCGGGTGACCTCGACCAGCCCGAACACGTTGGTCTCGAACATCTCACGCCACAGCTCGAGCGGCGTCTCCTCGACCGGGAGGTGCTCGCGCTCGACGCCGGCGTTGTTCACGAGCACGCGGAGGCCGTCGGGGAGACGAATCGTGTCCGGTCGCGTGACGTCGAGCACCTCGACGCGCAGCCGGCCGCCGCCGTCGGCCGCTTCGACGGGGAGCTGCTCGCCCGCGGCGGGGTCGCGCATGGTTGCCACTACGTCGAAGCCTCGACGCGCGAGCTCGAGCGCGATCGCACGCCCGATTCCCCTGCTCGCGCCGGTCACCGCTGCGACACCTACGGGCTCCATGGTCCCCCTGTCCTGACGGCGGCGTCAGTCTACGGACGTAGGGTGGGCGTCGTGGCCACGATGCATCGCGACAACGCGTTCGCGGCGATGAGCGATGTCGTTCTCGCGATCGCGGGTGAGCTGCGCCTCGACGCCGTCCTCGACCGGCTCGTGCACGCCGCCCGCGAGCTCGTCGACGCCCGCTACGCCGCGCTCGGCATCCCCGACGAGGACGGCACCGAGTTCGACCAGTTCCTCCACGCCGGAATGAGCGACGACCTCGTCGCCGAGCTCGGCCCGCTCCCCCGCACGCACGGGATGCTCGGCGCGATGCTCTCGGACCCGCGCCCGTTCCGCACCGAGGACATCACCAAGGACCCGCGCTTCCGTGGCTGGTGGCCGGACGCGCATCCGCTCATGCGCTCGTTCCTGGGGGTGCCGATCGTCGCCAAGGGCGACATCATCGGCGCCTTCTACCTGACGGAGAAGGTCGGCGCGCCGACGTTCGACGGTTCCGACGAGAAGCTCATCACCGTGCTCGCCGCGCACGCTGCGATCGCGATCGAGAACGCGCGTCTGTTCGAGGCGAGCCGCGAGCTCAGCGTGATCGAGGAGCGCAACCGTTTGGCGCGCGAGCTGCACGATGCGATGACGCAGAACCTGTTCAGCCTGTCGCTCACCGCCGAGGCCGCTTCCGGTCTCGTCCGCACCGATCCCGGCCGCGCCGAGGCCGAGATCGACCGCGTTCGGGAGCTCGCGCGCGAGACCCAGTCCGAGCTGCGGTCGCTCGTCTTCGAGTTGCGTCCGCCGCGCCTCGAAATCGACGGGCTCGTCGCGACGTTGCGCAAGGACCTCGAGGTCCTGGGCCGGGCCCACGGGCTGAAAGCCGACGTGCGGGTCCACCGGAAGCCGGAGCTGGATTCCGCGGTCGAGATCGAGCTGTACCGCATCGTGCAGGAGGCGCTGAACAACGCCGTCCGCCACGCCCGGGCCGAGTCCGTCGCAGTCGACGTCGACGCGTCGGACGGCATGGTGACGATCACGGTGCGGGACGACGGCGTGGGCTTCGACCCCGCCGCCCGCGCCATCCGCGAGCGCCGTCTCGGCCTCACGTCGATGCGGGAGCGGGCCGACGCGCTCGGCGGGACGCTCACCGTCGAGACTGCGCCCCGCTCGGGCACGACGGTGCGGGTGGAGGTGCCGGGTGGCTGAGCCGGCCGGGCCGCCGTCGATCCGGGTCTTCCTCGCCGACGACCATCCCGTCGTGCGCCAGGGCCTGCGGACGTACCTCGAGTCGCGCCCCGGTATCGAGGTCGTCGGTGAGGCGGGCGACGGCGAGACCGCGGTGACGGCCGTCGAGCGCCTTCGCCCCGACGTCGTGCTCATGGACCTCGTGATGCCGGGCGGGGGCGGCATCGCCGCCATCCGGCGCCTTCGAGAGCGAGTCCCGGACACCCGCGTCGTCGTGCTGACGAGCTTCGCGTCCGACGACCAGGTGATCCCGGCCGTGCAGGCGGGCGCCGCCGGGTACCTGCTCAAAGACGTCGAGCCCTCGGAGCTCGAGGCGGCCGTGCGGCTCGTGCACGAGGGCGAGGCGCTGCTCGATCCGCAGATTGCCAGACGGGTGATGGAGGAGGTCGCGCACCCGCCGGCCACCGGCGACGTCGCCTCACTCACACCGCGCGAGCGGGAGGTGCTGGGGCTGCTCGGCCGGGGCTTGTCGAACCGGGAGCTGGCCGACGCGCTCGTCGTCTCGGAGAAGACAGTGAAGACGCACGTGAGCAACATCCTCATGAAGCTCGGTGTGCACGACCGCACGCAAGCGGCGTTGCTCGCGGTCCGCGAGGGGCTGGTCGACGCGGGCGAGGCGGGACCGTAGGCCGTGGGGAAGATCCTCGTCGGGACCGCGTCGTGGACCGACAAGTCGCTGATCAAGTCGGGCTGGTACCCGGAGGGCGCGACGAGCGCCGAAGCGCGCCTGAAGTACTACGCGTCCCAATTCCCGCTGGTCGAGGTGGACTCGACGTACTACTACCCGCCCCGCCAACCGGTCGTGCAGCAATGGTTGCAGCGCACGCCGCCCGGCTTCACGTTCAACATCAAGGCGTTCTCGATCCTCACCCAGCACCCGACGCGGTCGTCCTCGCTCCCGCAGGAGATGCGCCCCGAGGGCAAGGAGCGTGTGTACCCGAAGGACCTCGACGAGGACGCCGTCGAGTACCTCTGGGGGAGCTTCTTCGACGCACTCGCCCCGTTGGAGCGAGGCGGGAAGTTGGGTGCGGTGCTGTTCCAATTCCCGCCGTGGTTCACGATCAGGCGCTCGAACAAGGACTACTTGGTCGAGTGCGCCGAACGTGCGAAGCCGCGGCAGATCTGCGTCGAGTTCCGCCACAAGTCGTGGCTCAGCGACGAGAACCGTGACGAGACACTCGAGTTCCTCGAGTCGAATCGGCTGCCATATGTGTGCGTCGACATGCCGCAGGGGTTCAAGAGCTCGGTGCCGCCCGTGGTGGCGGCGACCTCGCCCGAGCTGGCAGTCATGCGGTTCCACGGTCACAACGACGC
>JBKPDG010000165.1:0-6159 GCA_046727755.1 Actinomycetota bacterium | reverse complement strand
CGGCTTGGACGCACGGCGCGCCGCTGCGCACGCTGCGTCCGGCGTAACCCCTCGGTAGCATCCGCGTCCGAGCGCGATCGAGGGGGCCAGCATGAAGGTGCCGCTGACGGTCAACGACTTCCTGGAGCGCGCCGCGCTCGTGTACGGCGAACGGATCGGGATCGTCGACGAGCCCGACCAGCCGGCCACGCCGCTCGGTGAGTTGAGCTACGGCCGTGTGCGCGAGCTCGCCCGGGCGCAGGCCGCCGCCCTCGACCACTTCGGCATCGGCTTCGGCGAGCGCGTCGCGATCGTCTCGCCCAACGCCGCTCGCCTGTTCGTCTCGTTCTTCGGCGTGAGCGGCTCGGGCCGGATCCTCGTGCCCATCAACTTCCGGCTCAACGCCGACGAGGTCGGGTACATCGTCGAGCACTCCGGAGCAACGATGCTCCTCGTCGACCCCGAGCTCGAAGAGTCGCTGTCCAGCGTCGGTGCGAAGCACCGGTTCGTGATCGGCGCCGAGGCCGACCGCGAGCTGTTCCGTGAGGGCGTCGAGCCCGAGCCGTGGGAGCCCGACGAGAACGCCACCGCGACGATCAATTACACGAGCGGCACGACCGCCCGGCCCAAGGGCGTGCAGCTGACGCACCGCAACTGCTGGATCAACGCCGCCGTGTTCGGCTGGCAGACGGGCGTGAACGACCGTGACGTGTATCTCCACACGCTGCCGATGTTCCACTGCAACGGGTGGGGAATGCCGTACGCGGTCACCGGCATGGGCGGCAAGCACGTCGTGATCCGCAAGGTCGATGGCGCCGAGATCCTGCGCCGCGTCGACGCGCACGGCGTGACGCTGCTCAACGGCGCACCCGCCGTCGTGAACGCGGTGCTCGACGCCGCCGCGCAATGGCAGGGCGAGATCCCGGGCCGGAGCCGCGCCCGAATCGTCGTGGCCGGCGCGCCGCCGCCCACCCGCACGATCGAGCGCGTCGAGACCGAGCTGGGGTGGGAGTTCATCCAAATCTACGGGCTCACCGAGACGGCGCCGCTGCTCACGATGAACCGCAGCCGCGCCGAGTACGACAGCCTCGCTCCACGCGAGCGCGCCCAGCGGCTGAGCCGGGCCGGCGCACCGACGCTGGGCGTGCAGCTGCGCGTCGACGACGAGGGAGAGGCGCACGCCCGCGGGAACGTGATCATGGAGGGGTACTGGGACCAACCGGACGAGACCGCGACGGCGATCCCCGACGGCTGGTTCCGCACCGGCGACGGTGGCGCGCTCGACAGCGAGAACTACCTGTCGATCTCCGACCGCAAGAAGGACGTCATCATCTCTGGCGGTGAGAACGTGTCGTCGATCGAGGTCGAGGACTGCCTGTTCTCGCATCCGGCGGTGGCGGAGGTTGCCGTGATCGGCGTGCCCGACGAGAAATGGGGCGAGACCGTGAAGGCGCTCGTCGTGCTCGCCCCCGACGCCGAGGCGAGCGAGGCCGACCTCATCGCACATACCCGTGACCATCTCGCTCACTACAAATGCCCGACGTCGGTCGAGTTCCGATCCGAGCTCGCCCGCACCGCCACCGGCAAGCTGCAGAAGTTCAAGCTGCGCGGCCCGTACTGGGAGGGCCGCGACCGCGGAGTCAGCTGACGTGCCCGACGAGCCGTCGGTCTCGCGCGTCGTCGGGCAGCTGCGTTACCTGTTCGAGGAGCGGCCCGAGCTGTCGGGCGCGTCGGCGCTCGAGCTCGCCCGATGGCTCAGCCGCGAGGACCGCATGGCGCGCGCCCGGGCGAAGGACCCGCTCGGCAGTCAGGGCTCGGTCGAGGCCGCGGCCAACCGGCTCGACGACCGCATCAGCGACTCGATGGTGGCAGACGCACTCGCCCAGCTGCGGCGCCCGGGTGGCTGACCTTCCGGTCCATCTCCTCGAACTCGTGCGTTCTCGCCACGAATTCCGCCCAGCTGCCGAAGAGGAGGCCCGTCAGCACGCCCACGCCTGCCGCCATCCAGAGCGGCCCCGCCAAGCTCGCTCCGGCGCGGCTCGCCGCGAAGCCGATCAGCCCGACCCACGCACCGGATGCACACGGGAGTCGCGACGAGGATGCCGATCACGATCGAACGCGCCAACCCGTGCTCGGCCCGAAGCTCGTCCTCGAGGTCCACGCCCTCGGGTTCCGGCCGCGTCACCGGCGGAGGCTGCAGGGACAAGGACAATCTCCTCTTCTCTATTGATTCCCACTGAGGGCGCCTGACATGCCGTTCACCGGCAACCTCCTCGCGGAGAGCCTGCGGAAGGAGGAGGCACTCGACGCCGTGCCGATCACGGTGCGAAGGATCTGGCGCGCCGACGACGGCGACCCGGCAGCAGGTCAGCCGCTCACGTGGACCTTCCTCGAGTTCGAGGTTCCGGACAACCGCGCTGAGGAGTTCGCCAACGCGCTCGCCGGCGCGCTCGAGCCTGGGCCGTGGTACTGCGACTTCCGATCGGACACGGAGACCTTCGTCTTGTTCGCCGATCGAGTGTTTCGCTATGCGCGTGGCGACCGGTCGGCTCGTGAGGACGCAGAGGCCCACGCGAGGTCGGTCGGCGTTCCCGAGGCCCAGATCGACTGGCCCGTCTGATCCATGTCGGATCCGAACTGGGCCGAGCAGGTCACCGCGGTCGCAACGGCCATCGGCGTCATCGGTCTGCTCGCCACCATCGGTGTAGCGATCGTTGCCGGACGGCAGGTCCGGGAGGCTCGGCATGCCCGGCAATCACAGATCGCGGCCGACTTCGTGCGTCGTTGGGACGAAGACGCGCTCGTCGAGACCCGGCGGCTGGTCGCCCAGTTCGAGACGAAGGAAGCGCTGTGCGCTGCGTTCCTGCGCTTCATCGATGCGAACGCGCCCGAGGCGTACGTGCTCTATCGCGAGCTGGACTACTTCGAGCAGATCGGTGCGCTCGAACGGGTTGGGGCCATGAACTTCGATCTCCTCCGCCTCTTGCTCGGACGCCGTCTGATCGACCGATGGGAGATGTGGCAACCCTCGATCGATGCGATGCCGGGCGACTATCCGATGTTCCGGGAGTTGGTGATCAAGATGCGAACAGCGCTCGACCACTCGTGACGACGTCGACGTACCTCTGGCGGCGGATCGACACTGCCGGTCTCGTGCTGGTCCGGCTGGTCGAGGACGCCGACGGCGTGTCGGTCGACGGGCACGAGATCTGTGTCGAAGGCGGCGAACGGTGGGGGGCGCGGTTCGCCGTGGCGCTCGACTCGCACTGGCGACACGAACACACGACCGTCGAGGTGCTCGACGACGCCGGCACCCGGCGGCTGGAGCTCGAATCGGACGGTGCCGGATCGTGGTTGAAGGACGGCCGGCCCGACCCGTTCCTGGAAGGGTGCACCGACGTCGACCTGGCCGGGAACCCGTTCACGAACGCGTTCGTGACCCGCCGGGTCGCACCGCCGGTGGGCGCCGAGATCGAGATCCGGGCTGCGTACGTCGAGGCGCCAGCGCTGTCCGTCCGGCCGCTCGAGCAGCGATACGAACGGCTGGCTGCGGATCGATGGGTGTACGTCGACTACTCCGGCCGCTTCGAGCTCACCACCGATGCCGACGGTGTCGCGATCGACTACGAGAACCTGGCCGAGCGCCTGTGAATCCGGGACCGCCAGCGCGACGTACGATCGCAACATGACCGTCGCACTCAATCACACCATCGTCTCGTCCCGCGACAAGAAGCAGTCGGCGACGTTTCTCGCCGAGATCCTCGGCCGCGCCGACCCGATCCCGTTCGGGCCGTTCCTCGTCGTCGAGCTCGACAACGGCGCCTCGCTCGACTTCCACGACACCGACGGGGACATCACGCCGCAGCACTACGCGTTCCTGATCAGTGAGGACGACTTCGACGACATCTTCGGCCGCATCCGCGAGCGCGGCCTCGAGTACTGGGCCGACCCGTTCAAGAGCCGCGCCGGGCAGATCAACCGCAACGACGGCGGCCGCGGCGTGTACTTCGACAACCCGGACGGCCACCTCCTCGAGGTCATCACCCGCCCCTACGGCAGCGGCGAGTGATCCCAGGATCATCACGCCGAGCAGTCGACAGTTGTCCTTGATATGGCGGGCACTACTGTCAACTGCTCGGGACCGTGACGACGGGGGGACTGGATGCGGGGTCTGCTGTACGGCGTGGCGCCTGAACCACAGCCCGCGCCGGACGGGGACAACCATCTACTCGAGGGGCTCGCGCAGACGCCGATGCGCCTCGTCGACCTCCCCGACCCCGACTTCCTCCTGCCCGACTGGGTGGTCACCCGGCCCCGGCTCACGGGCATCTGCGGCTCCGACGCCAAGCAGGTGTTCATGGACTGGGTGAACGTGGCCACGCCCGACAACCCGATGAAGGGCTTCTTCTCCCTCCCGCAGGTGCTGGGGCACGAGGTGGTCGCCGACGTCGTCGCGCTCGGGCCCGAGGCCGAAGGGCTCGACGTGGGGGACCGGGTCGTGCTCAACCCGTGGCTGTCGTGCCGGCCTCGTGGCGTCGACCCGGTCTGTCCCGCGTGCGAGGCCGGCGACCTCAGCCTGTGCTGGAGCTTCGGGGTCGGGCCGATCGCCCCCGGCATCCACACCGGCACGTCCAAGGACGCGAGCGGCGGGTACGCGCAGCTCATGCCCGCGCACGACACGCAGCTGTTCAAGATTCCCGACGACGTCCCGGACGAGCTCGCGGTGTTCGCCGACCCGTTCGCAGTGAGCCTGCACTCGGTCACTCGTCACCCGCCGGTACCGGGCGGCAAGGTGATGGTGTACGGCGCCGGCGCCCTCGGCACGTGCGCGACCGCCATCCTGCGCGCGCTCCACCCCGACGTCGAGGTGCTCGTGGTCGCGCGGTTCGAGGCGCAAGCCGCGCTTGGGCGCAAGCTCGGCGCCACCGTCATCGGCCACGAACCCGCGCACCGCGTCATCGAGGAGGCGGCGTCGTGGTCAGGCGGCGTGCTCCAGCCGAGCGACGGCCTGCCGATGGCCTACCCGGGCGAGATCGACGTCGTGTACGACACGATCGGCAAACAGGAGACGTTCGAGGTCGGCGCGCGCGTCCTCAGGGCGCGCGGAACGCTCGTGAAGGCGGGGGTGCACGGCCCCACGTTCTGGGAGGACACGCCGCTGTACTTCAAGGAGCTGTCGCTAGTGGGCTCGAACGCGTTCGGCGTCGAAGAGGTCGACGGCGAGCGCCGCCACGGCATCCAGCACTATCTCGATCTCGTGCGCGACGGCCAGGTCGATCTCACGGGCATGCTGACGCACACGTTCGTGCTCGACGACTGGCGTGACGCCTTCACAGCGCTCGCCACGCAGGACCGCAGCGCCGCGATCAAGGTCGCTTTCGACTTTCGTTAGCCGGTTCGCTCGAACGTGATCTGCCGCATTCCCCAGGTGACCGCGTCTCGACTCGACCCGCGGGCGAGCCCCTGGAGCTCAGCGTCCAGGTCGTCCATGTAGGCGTGAGTGTGGCGGTCCCGCACGAACGGCTCGTTGCGCCACATGCCGAGGTTCAAGGCGAACAGCTCGGCGGCGCGCGTGAGTGGAACGGCGTGGACGCGTACCACGCTCGTCCGCTTCCTGCCCCCCTGCCCCCCGTCGAACTTGTCGGCGATCGGGCCGGCGGCGAGCGAGCTCCCGCGCGCCTCGAGCAGCGCAGCGAGCATCGTGAGGTAGCGGCGCAGGTCGGGATTGTCGGTGCGGATCCATTCCACCTCGTCGAGCGCGAGCACCCCGCCGAGCTCGAGCTGGCTCATCCACGCCGGCACGACGCGGTCCGGTCGGGGAATGTGCGACAACACGAACCGGGCATAGATGAGGTTCGCGCGACCGGTCGGGAACGGAAGGTCCATTACGTCGTGATGGAGGAACGCCACATCCTTCGGCGCGTCGGCTCGGGCGCGGGCGATGAAGGACTCCGACGTGTCGAACCCGACCGTTCTTCTCGCGCCGGTCGTCGACGCCACCAGACGCGTTGTGTGCCCGAGTCCGCATCCGAGGTCGAGGGCCAGCCCCGGCCGGCGGGGTACGTCGGCGCGCAGGAACGCCTTGCTCGGCGACGCCCACGTCTCGGCCAGGAGGTCGAGTCGACGCGCCGCAACGCCGGTGTTGCCGAAGACGTACTCCGAGGAGCTGTCCACGCCGGT
>JBKPDG010000164.1:0-7268 GCA_046727755.1 Actinomycetota bacterium | reverse complement strand
GGCCCGGGCTGAGCGGGAGGCGGCGGAGGGGTCGTCACCGTGGGCGCCGTCTGCGTGGGCGCCGACTCGACGAGGGGGCGACCGTCGACCCACGCCTCCCATCCGTTCGAGCAGCGAATGTGCGCCCATTCGCCGCGGCGCTCGAGCAGCATGACGTCGAGGCCGGCATCGAGGTTCGCCGCCGGCGCCGCCGAGCCGTCGGGCTCGGTCCAGGCGGGGAGTCCCTCGGTCGGCGCGACGTGGGTCTGCCTGTACTCCGCCATGCCCGTCTCCCGTGTCGGCGGCGGCGCGCAGCGTACCCACGACGCGGGCACGACGCGGGTGGGCCCCGCCGAAGCGGGGCCCATCGCGCGTTCGATCGAACAGTGGATCAGCTGGTCGAGCCGACCTCGATCGACTGGGTGTCGCCGCTGTGGATCTCGACCTTGCGCGGCTTGGCCTTCTCGAGCACCGGAATCGTGACCCGAAGCACGCCCTGGTCGTAGTGCGCCTCGACGTGCTCGGAGTCCAGCGCCTCGCCCAGCAACACCTGGCGGGAGAACGTCCCCTGGGTGCGCTCCCGGGCGAGCACCTCGGCGCCCTCCTCGGGCCACCAGCTGCGCTCGGCCTTGACGGTAAGGACGTTGCGCTCCACCGTCAGCTCGATCGAGTCGGGCCGAACCCCGGGCAGGTCGAACAGGACGTCGACGTGGTCGTCCTTGCGGACCGCGTCCATCGGCATCCACGGGGTGCGGGCCGAGTTCCCGAACAGGCCCTCGGTGAAGCGGTCGATCTCACGGAACGGGTCGTACCGCATCAGCATCGCTGACCACCTCCATCAGACCGGGAGCCCTCGCTCCCGAACTCAACTCTGAAAACGGCCAGAACTCTTGAAACGTTCCCGATGCCATCAGGAAACCTGCGCGTATAGATAGCAGGTTCGGCGGCGGGCGTCAACCCGCCAGCTCGGCCAGCACCTCCTGCCAGTGGCGGAGGACGCCGTAGTGACCCTGATGCGGCCAGATCCGGGGGCGGCACTCGGGCAGCGTCTCAGCGAGGTAGCCGAAGGCGGGCTCGGCCCGGGTGTCCTGGGCCCCGTGCCACACCCGTACGCCGGGGCGAAGGTCGGCGATCCGGAAGCCCCACGGCATCCACAGGGCGACGAGGTCGTCGGCCATGCCCTCGCCGCCCGGGCGCAGCGCCTCGATCACATCGGCCCGCAGCACGTCGCCCGTCGTCGGCTCCGCGAGGAGCTCCCGATCGGCGGCCGTGCCGCCGCCGAGAAAGCTCGTCGGCTCCTCGGCCCATCGACCCATATAGCGGACCACCCAGCCGGCGGCGGTGGCGGGATCCTCGCGGGCCATGTCGGCGGCGGGGCGCTGACGCCGGTCGAGCGCGTCCCACGCGCCCGGCACCTCGTCGAGCGGGCCCGGCATGCTCGCCACTGCGACGCCGGACACCCGGTCACCGAACGCCACCGCGCACGCGAGCGCGTGCGCGCCCCCGGCCGACACCCCCACCACGGCGAAGCGGTCGACGCCCAACTTGTCGGCCAGCGCGGCGACGTCGCCCGCGGTGTCCAGCACCGTGCGTCCCTGGCGTCGATCCGAGCCGCCGAAGCCGGGGCGGTCGAAGGTGATCAGCCGTACCCCGAGCCGGCGCGGAACATCGGCGGGCGGCCCGAACAGCCGTGACCCGGGCGCCCCGTGGAAGAGGATGACCGGCGTTCCCGACGGATCGCCGAGCTCCTCGAACGCGAGGGCGCGGCCGTCGCGGAGGCGCAGGTCCTACTCCTGCACCAGCTCGATGAGCGTGCCGAATGCCGTCTTCGGGTGGACGAAGGCCACGGTCGTGCCCCGACTCCCGGGCCGGGGCACCTCATCAATGACCTGGTGGCCTTCGCGCTTCACTCGCTCGAGCGCGGTGGCGCAGTCGTCGACGCGGTACGCGACGTGGTGGATCCCCTCGCCCTTCTTGTCGAGGTACTTGGCGACCGGCGAGTCGTCCCGCACCGGCGTGAGGAGCTGGATGTACGACTCGGCGACGCGCAGCAGCACCTCCTCGACGCCGTCCTTGTCGACGACCTCGCGGTGCACGGGCTCGACGCCGTACGTGGCGCGGTAGTAGTCGACGGCAACGTCCAGGTCGCGCACCGCGATGGCGACGTGGTCGATCTCGGTCAGCACGGGTTCGGTCATGGGACTCACGCCTTGTGATGACGTCGGAACAGCGTGATCTGGTCGAGATGCTGCTCGCGCAGCCCCGGGTTCGTGACGCCGAGACCTTCCTTCGGGGCGAGGCACAGCACGCCGACCTTCCCTTCGATGAGATTCCCGTGCACCTGCGCCGCCGCCTCGCCGGTCTGGTCGAGCGGGTACACGACCGACAGAGTCGGGTGGATCTTCCCTTCGCCGATGAGCCGATTGGCGTCCCACGCCTCGCGGTAGTTCGCGAAGTGCGAGCCCTTGAGCGTCTTCAGCATCATCCAGAGGTACCGGTTGTCGTACTGGATCTCGTACCCGGACGTTGCCGCGCACGTGATGATCATCCCGCCCCGCTTGCACACGAACACCGACGCGCCCATCGTCTGGCGCCCGGGGTGCTCGAACACGATGTCGGGGTCGGCGCCGGCGAGCTCACGGATCTTCTTGCCCAGGCGACGCCACTCGCCGGGGTCCTGGGAGTGCTCGTCCTTCCAGAATTGGTAACCCTCGGCTTTGCGGTCGATGACGTGCTCGACGCCCATCTCGTGGAGGAGCGCGGCCCGCTCGGGTGACGACACCACGCCGACCGGGGTGCCGCCGCCGTTCAAGACGTACTGCGTCGCGTAGGCGCCTATGCCGCCACTGGCGCCCCAGACGAGCACCGTCTGGCCCTGGGTCATCTGGGCCCCGTTGGGACTGACGATCATCCGGTAGCTGGTCGAGTTGCACAGCGCGTTGCAGGCGGCCTCTTCCCACGTGAGGTGGGTGGGCTTGGGCATGAGCTGGTTGGCTTTGGCGAGCGCGATCTCCGCCAGGCCGCCATAGTTCGACTCGAATCCCCAGATGCGCTCGTTCACGGCGAGCATCGAGTCGTCGTGCGCGGACGGGTCCTGGTCGTCGATGTAGTTGCAGTGGACGGTCACCTGGTCGCCGGGCTTCCAGTTGCGGACGGCCGAGCCGACGCGCAGGACGACCCCGGCGGCGTCGCTGCCCATCACGTGGAACGGCTGGTCGTGGCGCTTGCCCCACACGCTTTCCTTGCCGAGTCGCCGGAGGAACTGGAACGTCGGGAGCGGCTCGAAGATCGACGTCCACACAGTGTTGAAGTTGATGGCCGACGCCATGACGGCCACGTACGCCTCGTCCGGGGCCAGCTCCGGGAGCGCGACGTCCTCGACGTGGGTCGACTTGCGCGGGTCCTTCGCCTCCGACGGCAGCCCCGCGAACATCTCCTGCTCGTCGGCGCGCACGACCGCGGCCCGGAACGACTGCGGGAGCGGCAGTGCGGCGATGGTCTCTGCGTCGGCTCCTTCGAGTACGGCGGCGCGGATGCTCTCGATCTCGGTCATGCGGGTGAAACTAGCGTCCGTCGCCCGCCTGGTTTGCGCCCGGCCATGCGCGGCTACCCTCGGGTCACGCTCGTTCTGGGAGGGTAAAGAATGCCGGGCTCTGTCATCATCTCTTCTGCGCGTACGCCCGTCGGCAAGCTGTCGGGCGCGCTGGCGTCGTTCTCGGCCATGGACCTCGGGGGCTTCGCGGTCGCCGCCGCGCTCGAGCGTGCCGGCGTCGGCCCCGAGCAGGTCGACTACGTGATCCTCGGCCAGGTTCTCCAGGGCGGGCAGGGCCAGATCACCGCCCGGCAGGCGGCGGTCAAGGCGGGCGTCCCCATGACCGTGCCCGCCCTCACCGTCAACAAGGTCTGCCTGTCGGGGATGAACGCGATCTACCTCGCCGATCAGATGGTCCAGGCCGGCGACGCTGAGGTCGTGGTGGCCGGCGGGATGGAGTCCATGACGGCGGCGCCGTACCTGCTCCCCGGCGCACGGGCCGGCTACCGCATGGGCGACAGCGAGGTCGTCGACTCGATGATCCGGGACGGCCTGTGGTGCGC
Source organism: Actinomycetota bacterium (assembly GCA_046727755.1). Lineage (GTDB taxonomy): Bacteria > Actinomycetota > Acidimicrobiia > IMCC26256 > JACDBD01 > JALZAA01. The sequence goes on along the minus strand of JBKPDG010000164.1, from coordinate 3,194 downwards.
GTTCGACGCCATCCACATGGGCGCCGGCACCGAGCAGTACGCCGGGGAGTTCGGCGGCCTCAGCCGCGAGGCGCAGGACGAGTTCGCGGCCAAGAGCCACGAGCGGGCCGCAGCCGCCATCAAGGAGGGCCGCTTCTCCGCCGAGATCACGCCGGTCAGCATTCCCCAGCGCAAGGGCGAGCCGATCCTGGTCGACACCGACGAGGGCGTCCGTCCGGGCACCACACCCGAGACCCTCGGCAAGTTGAAGCCGGCGTTCGCCAAGGACGGCACGATCACCGCCGGCAACGCATCGCAGATCTCCGACGGCGCCGCCGCCGTGCTCGTCACCAGCCGCGAGAAGGCGGACGACCTCGGCGCCACCCCGATCGCCGAACTTGTGAGCTTCGGCATGGTCGCCGGCCCCGATCCGTCGCTGCTCACGCAGCCGTCCCGGGCGATCAAGCGGGCGCTCGAGCCCATCGACACGTCGGTGACCGACATCGACCTGTTCGAGATCAACGAGGCCTTCGCCGCGGTCGGCCTCGCCGCCATGCAGGACCTCAAGATCAACGACGACGTCGTGAACGTCAACGGGGGCGCAATCGCGCTCGGTCACCCGATCGGCATGTCGGGTACCCGGCTCGTGGTCACGCTCGTGAACGAGTTGCGCCGTCGCGGCGGCGGGCTCGGCGCGGCCGCGCTGTGCGGCGGCGGCGGGCAGGGCGACGCCACCGTCGTGCGCGTCTAACTCGCCTGCGAGTTTCCGGCGTCAGCTACCACCTGACACGTGGGTAATTGACGCCAAAATCGCAGTTTGCGATCCGAATAACGTTCCGGCGTGAGCAGCACCCCGGCGCAGCTGCGACCGCTCGGCATCGGCGAGATGCTCGACGCCGGGATCAAGATCTACCGGAACCGGTTCGCCACCATGCTCAAGGCGGTGGCGGTCGTGATCGTGCCCGTGCAGGTCCTGAACGTCCTGATCACGCTGTCGCTGCCGGACACGTCGACGACCGCCGGCGCCACGACGACGTCGTCCGACAGCGAATGGGCGGCCGTCGCCGCCCTGCTCCTGATCTTCGTGATCAACATCGTCTCCAGCGCGCTGGCCGAGGCCGCGTGCCTGAAGGCCGTGAGCGACACGTATCTCGGTACTGAGACCGACTGGCGGGCGTCGTTGCGGTTCGGGTTCCGCCGTCTCGGGTCGCTGCTGTGGCTCACGTTGATTCACGGCGTGATCGTGCTGCTCGGGTTCGTGGCGTGCATCGTCCCTGGCGTGTGGCTGTACGTGGCGTGGTCGGTCGCGGTGCCGGTGCTGCTGATCGAGGGCACGCGCGGCTTCGGGGCCCTGGGCCGATCGTTCAATCTCGTGCGCCGCCGGTGGTGGCCGACCGCCGGCATCCTGTTTCTCGCCAATCTCCTCGCGACGGCGGTCGCAGCTGGGATCGGGCTGCTCGCGCTCCCGCTCCTGTTCGCGGGGCGCGACAACGAATTCGTGTACGACCTCGCCAACGGGGTGTTCGGCGCCGTCGCCAGCGTTCTCACGATCCCGTTCGTCGCCGCCGTGGTGGCCGTCATCTACTTCGACCTCCGCGTTCGCAAGGAAGGCTTCGACCTGCAGCTGATGGCGCAGCGCATCGGCGCGCCCGCGGGATCGGTCAGCCTCACGCTCATGCCGTGGTCGCAGCCGGTGCCGGGCGCCGGGGGTGGCTGGGTGCCACCGCCGCCGCCGGGATGGGAACCGGAGCCACAATCTCCTGGGCCGGGTCCGCCGGCTCCGCCGACCGGACCGCAACGGTGACCGCGGGGTGGTTGGCCGCGGCGGCGCAGGTCGACCCCGACCGAGCGCGTGACCAGGCGCGGAACATCCTCGGCAGCCGCCGGTACAGGCCCGCCGACGTCCCCCGCCCGTTCGAGGGCGCGCTCGAGTGGCTGGGCGACCGGCTCCGGCCGATCGGCGACTTCTTCTCACGCGTCACCGACTCGCCGCCCGGCAAGATCGCCCTCGCCGCCATCCTGGCCGGTGTCGTGGCGCTGGTCGCGTTGCTCGTGGCCCGCCGGCGCGCCGCGACGAGCGCTCCCGGTGGCGCCGGGCGCGGGCGGCGATCACTCGACGAGCAGACCGACCCCGGCCGGCTCGAACGCGAGGCCGACGCCGCCGAGCGGCGCGGCGACCTGGACATCGCGCTGCGGCTCCGGTTCCGAGCCGGCCTGCTCCGTCTCGACCGTGCCGGCGCAATTCACTTCCGTCCCTCGATCACGACCGGCCAGGTGGCGCGCCGCCTCCGACTGGCCGCGTTCGACGACCTTGCGATCACGTTCGACGCCGTTGCCTACGGCGGCCGACACGCGTCAGCCACCGACGTCCGATCTGCACGCGCAGCGTGGCCGCGTGTCCTCGAGCAGGCTGTACACAGGTGACTACCCGCGCCGGCTCGTGGCGCCGGCTGCATCCTGCTGCGCGCGCGGCGATAGTGATCGTGGTGCTGGCGATCGTCGTGAACATCGTGCTGTCACTGCTCGACTCCTCGACGCGCGGCGCCGACGAGACCGCGCCACAGTCGTCGTCGCTCTCGACGGGACGCGACGGTCTGGCTGCGTACGCGGAGCTCCTGCGCCGGAACGACCACGACACCGACGCGCAGCGCGGCGACGTGACGGGCACCACGCTCTCGTCCGCCGACACACTCGTTGTTCTCGATCCGGTCGGCTTCGACCGCGACGAGGAGCGCTCCGTGCGGCGGTTCGTCGAGCGCGGCGGGCGGCTCGTGGCCGGCGGAGCCGGGGCCACCGGGCTGCTGGCGGCGGTGGTCGACGATCCCCCGGCATGGTCGCCGGCCGGCATCCGGAACGCCGAGCCCGTCGGCGGCGCACGCGAGGTCGCCGGCTTGGGTTCCGTGCGCACTGCCGGTGAGAGCTCGTGGTCGGCGCCGGGTGAGACCACGCCGGTCCTCGCGGGCGAGTCGCGCACGCTCGCGACCGTCGCCGACGTCGGCCGCGGCCGTGTCGTCGCGCTCGCTGATCCGTCGCCGCTGCAGAACCGGTTGCTCGGGACGGCCGATAACGCCGGCTTCGGCCTCGCCGCCGCCGGCGAGGGGCGCACGGTCGTGTTCGCCGAGGGCGCGCACGGCTACGGCGAGGCGAGCGGCCTCGGCGCTATCCCGGGCCGCTGGCAGGTCGCGCTCGTCGGGTTGACTTTGGCCGCGTTGCTC
>JBKPDG010000163.1:0-8267 GCA_046727755.1 Actinomycetota bacterium | reverse complement strand
TGATCCCGGCGCGGTCCAACGCCTCCTGAGCCTGTTTCCCGGTGACGCCGAACGGCCGGAGGTCGACGAGCATGAGGTGGTTGTCGGTCCCGCCCGAGACGATGCGGAACCCCTCCCCTGCCAGCCCGCCCGCCAGTGCCTGCGCGTTGCGCACGATCCCGGCGGCGTAATCACGGAAAGAAGGCTGCGCCGCTTCGTGGAACGCAACCGCCTTGGCCGCGATCACATGCATGAGCGGACCGCCCTGAAGGCCCGGGAAGACCGCCTTGTCGATGACGGCGGCGTACTGCTCGCGGCAAAGGATGGCGCCGGCGCGCGGGCCGCGCAGCGTCTTGTGCGTGGTGAGCGTGATGATGTCGGCGTACGGCGCCGGGGATGGGTGGGCGCCGCCGACGATGAGACCCGCGATGTGGGCGGCGTCGACCAGGAAGAGCGCGCCCACCTCATCGGCGATCTCCCGGAAGGCGGCGAAGTCGATGATCCGCGGGTACGCGGTCGCGCCGGCGACGATCATCTTCGGGCGCTCGCGGCGAGCGAGGTCGCGGATCTGGTCGTAGTCGAGCGTCTCGGTCTCGTCGTCGACGCCGTAGGCGACGAAGTCGTAGAGCCGGCCACTGAAGTTGACCGGGGAGCCGTGGGTGAGATGCCCGCCCTGGTCGAGCCGCATGCCCATCACCTTGTCGCCGGGCTCGAGCAGCGCCATGTAGGCGGCCATGTTGGCGCTGGCGCCGGAGTGCGGCTGGACGTTCGCATGGTCGGTCCCGAACAGGGCACACGCGCGCCGCCGGGCAAGCTCCTCGGCGTCGTCCACGACGTAGTTGCCGCCGTAGTACCTCTTGCCCGGGTAGCCCTCCGAGTACTTGTTCGTAAGAACGGAGCCCTGCGCCGCGAGCACGGCCGACGACGTGAAGTTCTCCGACGCGATGAGCTGGATCGTGGTGTTCTGGCGCTCGATCTCGCGCTGGACGATTTCCGCCATCTCGGGATCGGTCGCCGCCAGGGCGGTGAATGGGTTGCTCATCTATTCCCCCTGCTCGATCTCGGCGATCTGCTTCACGCGCCGCTCGTGCCGGCCGCCGGCGAACTCGGTTGTCAGCCAGAGCCGCAGGATCTCGTCGGCGAGCCCGTCGGCCACGATCCGGCCGCCCATCGACAGCACGTTGGCGTCGTTGTGCTCCCGGGAAAGGCGGGCCGTGTACAGATCGTTGCAGAGGGCGGCGCGCACTCCCCGGACTTTGTTGGCCGCGATCTGCTCGCCCTGGCCGCTGCCCCCCAGCACGATGCCCCGCTCGGCCCCGCCCGAGGCGACGGCGCGTCCGACCTCGGCGCAGATGGGCGGGTAGTCGACGGCCTCCTCGGAGTGCGTGCCGAGGTCGTCGACGGTGTGCCCGTCCGCCTTCATGACCTCCTTGAGGTGCTCCTTGAGGCGATAGCCCGCGTGATCCGAGCCGATGACGATGTGCACGGGCGTCTCCCGAGGCCGACGCGATCGGCCGGCGGCGCGCGTCAGCCTACCGGCGGGGTCGGTCGCGACGGCGCCGGTAGCACCCGGCGACTGCGATTCCGCGGTCTCGCCATCGTCACCACGTACCCTCGCTTCGTGGCCCGCGACGAGCAGCTCGACGAGCTCCCGAAGGTCACGCTGGCTTTTCTGCGCCGCGTCGAGGAGCTGTGCCCCCGGCGCGTCGCGTTCGAGCACCAGAACCGGCGCGGGAATCGCACTCCGCCCGCCCGGTGGCGAGTGGCCAACCAGCTGACGGAGCACGCGCGCCTCGCACACATCGAGCTCGGGCTGCCGTCGCCGGCCGCGTTCACGCCGCTCCCCGATCTCGTTCCCGAGGAGCGGCAGGTCTACGACGCCGGAGCCCGCTGGTACATGCAGCTGTTCGGCGACCGCGCCGTGCGCAGCATCGACGGCGACGAGCCCGACGAATGGGAGACGCCGGTGCCCGAGCTCGGGCTGAGGCTCGTCGGCCGGGCCGGCCTCCCGGTCGAGGACGCGGACGGCCGGGTCGAGCTGCGGCTGCTCCACGTCGGCGGGCCGGCGCCCGATGCCGACGACCCCCTGGCCTCCACCGAGGCGCGGTTTGCGCTGCTCCGGCGGGCGACCTGGCTGGCGGGACGGTCCGTCCGCATCGTCCACGCCGATCTGCTCTACGGCGGCATGGTCGACCACGAAGTCGCGGTGGACGGCGCGCTCGTCGAGCTCCGCCCGTGGCTCGATGAAAGAGTCGACGCCCTGCGCGCGCGAATCGCGCATCCGCTTCCCCGCCCCGGCCTCGAGTGCGGACGCTGCCGGTTCGTCGCCGGGTGCAAGGCGCATGGCTGACGAGCTCCGCCCCGAGATCCTGACCTTGTCGCCGTCGGCGGTCGAGACGTGGCACCGGTGCCGGCGCGAGTTCCGGAATGGGCAGCTGCTCGGCATCCCGGGCAGCGACGAGGGCCCGTCACCCGACCAAGGTCTCCTCGTGCACGACCTCCTCCGCCATCTCCACCGTCACGGTTCGTGTCGCGACGACGCCCATGTCGAGGACGTGCTTGCCGCGCACGGTCTGTCGACGTCCGACGCGATCCCCGGTTACGTCTCGCGTCACGCGCGTCGCTGCCCCTCCGAGGTCGACGATGAGCGCCACGAGCTCGAACGCGCCCGGTTCCACCGGACACCGGCTCCCATGTTCATGGCCACAGGTCGCATCGACGCCATCTGGGTGCGCGACGGCATGCTCGACGCACGCGACTACAAGACGGGCCGCTTCGAGAGCGAGCGCGTGGCCGACGACCCGCGCGCCCGTCTCCAGGCGTGGTTGCTTGCCCCGGCGGCGGTGCGGCGCGGCTTGCGCCTCCGGGTGAGCTACGAGTGCCTGGCCGCCGAGACGGTCGACGACCCCCAGCCGTTCGAGCCCGACGGCGACGAGCTCGACCAGATCGAAGAGGAGCTGCGAACCGTCGCCGCGGAGATCTGGGGTGAGCAGGAGTTCGCCGGCGTCTCCGACGCCGCCCTGTGCGCGAGCTGCCGGTACCGGTCGATCTGCCCCGACAGCGCGGCGCCGGCCCGGCCGGTGTGGCCCACGATCGAGGACAACCTGGCCGAGGGCTTGGCCGCGTCCCGGTAGGTTCACCGGCTCATGATCGATCCTCGAACGCCGGTGCTCGTCGGCGCGGGCCAGGCGACCCAACGGCCCGACGACCCGGCCCGGGCGCGCGAGCCGATCGAGCTCCTCGCCGACGCTGCCCGCGCTGCCAACGAAGACTCGGGCGCGCCGCGTTCGGTGCTGGCCGCGCTCGACACGGTCGCCGTCGTCGACATCGTGTCGTGGAAGTACCCGGACCCTGGAGCGCTGCTGGGCCGCCGCCTCGGCATCGAGCCCCGCACGACCATGACGACGACCGTGGGCGGCAACTCGCCCCAGCTGCTCGTGAACGAGCTCGCGACCGAGATCGCGCGCGGCGACGCCCGGGCGGCGCTCATCGGCGGCGCCGAGTGCGTGTACACGCGATGGCGCGCCCGCCGCGAGCCCAAGACGTGGCTCGACTGGACCCAGGCCGACGACCCGCCGTGCGCACGCGTGGTGGGCGATCCGCGCTCCGGCACGAACGACTACGAGATGGCGCACACGGCCGTCGCTCCCACGCAGATCTATCCCCTCTTCGAGACCGCGCTGCGCGGTCAAGCCGGGCGCACCGTCGACGAGCACCAGCGAGAGGTGAGCGAGCTGTGGGCGACGTTCGCAGCCGTCGCCGCCGACAACCCGTACGCGTGGTCGCCCGTGCCGTACTCGGCCGAGGAGATCCGAACGCAGTCGGCGGACAACCGGATCGTCACGTTCCCGTACCTCAAGCGCATGTGCGCCAACATCGACGTCGACGAGGCCGCCGCCGTCCTGCTGTGCTCGTACGAGGTTGCCCGCGACCTCGGTGTGCCCGACGAGCGGTTGGTGTTCCCTCTGGCGGCGGCGGACGCCCACGACCGCTTCTTCTTCTCCGAACGCGAGTCGTTGTGCGCATCACCCGCCATCGCGGCCGCGGGCGGCGCCGCGCTCGACGCCGCCGGCGTCGGCGTCGACGATGTGGCGCGCTTCGATCTGTACTCGTGCTTCCCGTCCGCGGTCGAGATCGCGCTCGGCGCCCTCAGGTTGCGCGGGCCGAACGGCGGTGATCCGCGGCCCCTCACGGTGACCGGCGGCCTCGGGTTCGCCGGCGGCCCCGCCAACAACTACCCGACGCACGCGATCGCGGCCATGGTCGACGCCTGCCGCCGGGACCCGGGATCGATCGGCATGGTGAGCGCGCTGGGGTGGTACGTGACCAAGCACTCGATCGGGCTCTACTCGACCGCGCCGCCCGAGCGCGGCTTCACCCGGGTCGACGCCGCCACGACGCAAGCAACCGTCGACGCGCTCCCGGGCCGGGCGACCGCCGGTGTCTACTCGGGCGCGGCGACGGTCGAGGCGACGGCGGTCGTGTTCGAGCGCGAGGGTTCGCCCGCGCTCGCGATCGTGTCGACGATCACCCCGGACGGCCGGCGCGCGCTCGCCAACACGCGTGATGCGGCGGTGATGCAGGACATGACCGAGAAAGCCTGGGAGGGCCGCCGCGTGACCCTCCGCACCGACGGCACGGTCAACACGATCGACGGCTGACAACTAGTCGTCACCCAAACGCGCGACATACCGCCGGTTCGCGTGACAACCCTCGCTATGCGCGTTGCTCACCCCACTCGTTCCAGGACGTGACCTGCTCGACGGGGCGGCGCTTGGCGGGCTTGAAGTCGTCGCCCGTGTAATACGCCACGGGCACCAACCCGGCCTGGAGGACACCGTCGGGGATGCCGAGCAGCTCGGCGGCGTCCGTGGCGCGTGGCAGGTGGAGCGTTGTCAGCACCGAGCCGAGCCCACGGCTTCGCAACGCGAGCTGGAAGCTCCACACCGCCGGGTAGATGGACGCCCACACGCCGGCGTGCGCGTTCCCCTTCGTATAGTCCTCGATGCACGGGATGACGTGCACGGGGACCTGTTCCAACCGTTCCGCCAGCCACAACGCGCTCTCGCGCACTCGCGTCACGCTCTTCGACCCGGCGCGCGCCCGGTCAATGTACGGCCCGAAGCCGGCCCGGTACATGTCGGCAAGGGCAGCGCGCTTGCCGGCGTCGGTCACGACGACCCAATGCCATCCCTGGCGGTTCGAGCCCGTCGGCGCCTGGCTCGCGAGCCGCAGGCACTCCTCCACCACCTCGGGCGGGACGGGCCGTTGGAGGTCGAGGCGCTTGCGCACCGCCCGCGTCGTCGACAGCAGATGGTCGACGGTGGCGAGATCGAGCGGCGATTTGCTCACGTGTCCTGAGGTCGCAGGTCTACCTGCAGCGTCAGGATCCCGTCCTCGAACGTCCACGTGGCGTCGGCGACGATCGCGTAGTCCATGTAGTCGAGCTCGGCCTGCTCGATGAACTGCTGCCGTTCGGACCCGGCCACCGGCGGCAACGGACGATCCTTCACCGCGTCCGCGCGCTCCCGAAACCGCTGGAGCATCGCGTTGACGTCGAGGTCGTCCCCCCGATCGGCCATCGATGGAGACCCTACCCAAGCATCCTTGCCACCAGAACCCGGTCGCGCCCGGCGAGATCGGGACGGACGAGCACCTCCTCGAAGCCCGCCGAGCTCGACACCTTGATCGCGACTTCCGCCTGATGCGGTGCGATCTCGCACACGAACGTCCCGGTGGCCTCGAGCCATCCCGGCGCCGCGCGAGCGATCTGCTCGATCGACTCCATGCCGGTCGGTCCGCTCACCAGTGCCGCGCGCGGCTCGTGGTGCAACTCCGCCGGCAGGTCGGCGAGCTCGGCCTCGGCCACGTACGGGGGGTTCGAGACGACGAGACGCAGGCGCCCTCGCAGGGTCGACGGGAGCGCGTCGAACCACGACCCGCGCGCGAGGCGCACACGGGTCGACGGCAAGCCGGTCCCGGCGAGGTTGGCGCGCGCGACGGCGAGGGCCTCGTCGCTCACATCGGTGCCCCACACCTCGGCGTCGGGGAGCTCGCCGGCGAGCGCGAGCGCCAGCGCGCCCGAGCCGGTGCCGAGATCGGCGAGCGCGTACGTGGTCGCCGCGCCCGACCACGGGTCGGAGCGTCCTCGCCGCGCCCCGAGACGGACGGCTTCGTCGATCGCGACCTGCGCCGTTACTTCGGTCTCGGGGCGCGGGATCAGCACGCGCGGGTCGACGAGCAGCTCCATCCCGCGGAACACCCAGCACCCGAGCACGTACTGGATCGGCTCACCCGACACGCGCCGCCCGACGAGCTCGCTCAGGTGGGCAGCCGGCCGGCTCGGAGCCGGCTCGTCCTCGGCGGTGACGAGTTCGGCGGCGTCGTACCCGGAAACATGCTCCACCATCCAGCGCGCTTCGCTGGGCGCGCTCTCGATCCCGGCCGTCGCGAGCGAACTCTCGGCCTCCATGCGCAGGTCACGCCAGCTCGGCACGGATCAGGCGGAGGCCGATGCAAGCTGCTCGGCGCGCTCAGACGCGATCAGCTCGTCGACGATCCCGTCGAGCTGGCCCGCCAGCACCTGGTCGAGCGCGTGCAGCGTGAGGCCGATCCGATGATCTGTGACCCGCTTCTCCTTGAAGTTGTAGGTGCGGATCTTCTCGGACCGGCCGCCGCTCTTGACCTGATCGCGCCGCGCCGATGACTGTTCCTCGGCTTGCCGCTCCCGCTCGGCCTGGAGCAGGCGCGACCGGAGGATCCGCAGCGCCTTCTCCTTGTTCTGGAGCTGGCTCTTCTCGTCCTGGCACGTGACCACGAGGCCCGTGGGGAGGTGCGTGATGCGCACCGCGGAGTCGGTGGTGTTGACCGACTGCCCCCCGGGACCGCTCGACCGGTACACGTCGACCTCGAGCTCGTTCGGGTCGATGTCGATGTCGACCTCGTCCGCCTCGGGGAGGACGGCGACCGTCGCCGCGCTCGTGTGCACCCGACCCTGGCTCTCGGTCGCGGGCACACGTTGGACGCGGTGGGGGCCCGCCTCGTGCTTGAGCCGCGCCCATGCGTCTCGCCCCTTCGCGACGAACGTGATGTCGCGATACCCGCCGATCTCGGCCGGCTGGCTCGACAGCACCTCGACGCCCCAGCCCTGCAGCTCTGCGTAGCGGCGATACATCTCGAACAGGTCTCCGGCCCACAGGTTGGCCTCGTCGCCGCCCTCGGCGCCGCGGATCTCGACGATGACGTTCTTCCCGTCGTTCGGGTCGCGCGGGACGAGCAGCTCCTTCAGCGTGGACTCGAGCTCGGCGAGCCGGGCCTCGCGCTCGGCGAGCTCGCCCTGGAAGTACTCGCGCATCTCCGGGTCCTGCTCCGCCGCCAGCAGCTCGCGGGCGTCGGCGACGTCGGCCTCAGTGCGGCGGTACTCGCGGTAGGCGTCGACGACCGGCTTCAGCTCTGCGTGCCGGCGTCCGGCGTCGCGCGCGGCGGCCTGGTCCCCGCTCGCGTAGAGCTCGGGGAGTCGCGACTCGAGCTTCTCGAGCTCGGTCTCTAGGTCCGCCAGGTGCTCGAACATGCAAGTCAGCGTACCGATGTGCGCCCGCTACCGAGGTCACTCCGGCGTTGGTTTCCCAACCGATCGCACGGGACCTGAACGCGCTGTCCTGAGGCTTCCTGATCCGCAGTCATCACCTCGAGCGTCCGGGTCATGTCGACGGGTTTGATGCTTCCGGGCGTGTCCTCGTACGGGTGGTCGAGAAAGTCGACGAAGAGGATGCTCGAGACGAAGATCGCCGTCACCGCCCCGATCATCATGGCCTGCACGAGGAACGGCTCTCGGCTGTCGGCGAAGGAGAGCGTGAAGATGATGATGATTGCGCCACCGAGCAGCAGAATCGCCCAGAGGGGCGTCGGCACGAACGGAGTCGCCTCCGCGATTCGCCCATGGCGCGTCTCTTGCCGCACTCCGTCCTTGTCCAGCCATTGCGACAGCGCCGCCTTGTCCTGCTCTTCTACCGGTTCGAACTGATAGATGGTCGTGTCGAGACGCACGACCCATCGATCCACAACCGGGCTGCTCCGTTGATGCCGCATGGCGGGCCATTCCTCGTGGATCGCGGCGCGGCTGTAACAGATCAGCGCACCCTGCAACTCGTCCCGCGCTGGTGTGACAGAAAGTGCGTCGTGGCATAGAGCTTTTGGACTGCATCGGCTTCTTGCTGAGCCTGTGACCTCGCATGGTCGTAGCTCTCGAATGCGACGAAGATGACGAACGCCAGCAGGACGGCGAATGC
>JBKPDG010000162.1:0-9426 GCA_046727755.1 Actinomycetota bacterium | reverse complement strand
AGCAACGGCCGCGCCCGCCGCAGACCGAGGCGTGGGGGATCCCGGCCAGGCGGCTCGCCTCGAGCACGGTGAAGCCCTGGGGCACGTAGACCTCGCGCGCATCCGGGTACCGGACCCGGATCGCCCCTCGCCGGCGCGCTGCCCACCCGCGCCCCGCGCGCGCGAGGAGGACCCCGCCGAGGAGCGTGCCGTAGGTCCAGAGGAGCCCGTGGCGGACCGTCTCCAGGACCTCCGCTCCCGCGGGAGGCGGAGCGTGAGCCGCACTTCGCACCACGTCAGGCCCGCCGGCGGCGCGGGCGCGGGCCGCCGCCTCGCGACCGCCCTGGGCGAAGCCGAGGGCGGCAAGCACCGGGACCAGCAAGGCGACCGCGAAGAGTGCGTGGACGGCTCGGGGGTACCAGGGGCGGAGGCGAAGCGAGGCGCGCAACCCGAGACACCCGTGGATCCACGCCAGCGCGATCACGAGGAGCTGGCGGGCGCCCAACTCCGGCCGGAGCTCCCACAGGGTGAGAGCGACGATCCGGTACGAGTCCTCGAAGCCGTACAGCTCGTGGGCGAGCCTCGTTCCCACGACGTGCGACACGAGCAGGACGGGCAGCACGAGCCCGAGGCCGAGCTGCCAGGCGTCGGGCGCCGGCAGCCGCAGGTGCCGGCGCTGGTAGAGTGCCCAGAGGGCGAGGGCGATGTGGATCAAGACAGCGCCGTAGAGGAGGACGGTGCCGGCCAGGCTTCGCCAGAACGAGAGGAACCACCACCGCCCCGCCTCCATCGCGTCCAGCGAGACCAGCCCGAGAGCGTGGTTCAGCAGGTGGGTCGTCACGAAGGTAAACAGGACGAGGCCGGTCGCCAGCCGGAGCTGACGCACCCAGGGCGGTCCGCGCCGGGACGGGAGCGCCATCGAGGCCACTATACCCGGGGTCTCGCGCGCTCGAGCGTCGTGCTGCCGCGGACCTGCTCGGCCCGCATCCTCCTGCGGCGCTTACGCAGCTCCGGAAGGCATCCGTTCAGGGAGGCCGTGACGGTCCGGGGGCAGCCCGCGCTCGCCCTCGGAGTCTTAGGTCGACCGGCGGATCGGCGGGCCGGCACGCACCCGCCGTCGCCCCGAGCCGATCGATCCCGGGCTCATGCCCGTCGGCCGCCGTGCTCCTGCCGCAGGGGAGCGGCAGAAGCGCGCTACGGAGTCTCCCGGCGCACTGGCCTGCGCGCGCGCCGGTGTCTCCAGGTCGAGCCGAGCTGGATCGCGTTGAAGAGCAGGCCGAGGGCCGCGGCCCCGACGAGGACCAGCCCGCAGTTCCTGATGACAGCTCCCCCACGCACGCGCCGCCGGTACGGAGCCATGCGGTGCACGCGTCCCGGGCCCGGAGCCAGGCGGTCGCCCCAAGCATCACGCCAACGGGCGGTGGACCACGGTCGGCTCGCGGTCCTCGACCGAGACCGGACACCCAGCCGCAGGCGGGCGTCCCGGCGGCGCCGGGAGCCCGCCCTCTCCTGCGGCGTGAGGCCGCGCGCCCTACACCCTGGCGCGCGCCACGTAGCCGTAGCGCGCGTTCGTGCGCGCTCCGCCCGCGGCCAGATACTCCGCCTTGATCGCGGCGATCTTGTCGCTGGTGATGCCGTGCTGGGCGGTCTTGGTGCGGAGCCCGTAGAGGCGCGCCGAGTTGCCGCCGAAGATGGCCCGCTTCACCGGTCCGTCGGCCGGGCCCAGCGGCTTGAAGCCGTGCTTCTTCTGCATGTCCTCGGGGATCTCGAGCCTGCGCAGCGCCTCGATCTGCCACTGGGGGGACCCGTACCAGACCGAGTCGGTTCCCCAGATGACGTGGTCGACCCCGAGCCCCTTGACGAGCGTGCCGATGAACGCCGCGGCGAAGCGCGGATTCGCGACGGCGCACGTGGCGAACGCGGTTCCGACCTCGCCGTAGACGTTCTTCACGCCGTGCTTGTCCGGAATCTCGGCGAGGTCGGTCGCCCACTTGATGCGCCCGGCCTGCTCGAACTCGGCGAGCACCGCGTCGGGCTTCTCCAGGAAGGCACGCAGCGCGCCGTGGTACATGACGAAGTTGATCTTCGGCCAGTCCTTGGCCGCCTTGCCGACGTCCTTGACCGTCGCGTACTCCCAAACGCCGGGCCACGACGTCTCGTAGTCGGCCGGCAGCAGCCCCTTGTGGATGCAGATGGTCGTGATGCCGGACTTCACGGCCTTCTCGTAGAAGGGATACACGAGCTTGTCGTCGTCGAGCGACCAGTAGGACGCCTGCTTGGAGGGAAAGAGAGGATCGCCGATGGTGTAGCCCTTCCAGCTGTCGGGCTTGAGGGTCGCGATCGCGCGGTCCACTTCCTCCATCCAGCCTTGCTTTTTCGGCGTGAACACGGCATGGCCGAGGAGACGCCGGGAGCCGGAAATGCGGTTGACCGCCGTCCGGGCGGCGGCGATCTGGTCGTTGGTCAGGAGGTCCCAGCTCGAATCGTCGAAGGGCGCGCCCGAGAGGAGCGCGACCTTGGTGTCGCTGTCGACGAAGATCTCCTTGACGTAGTTCTCGAACTTGTACCGGGCGAGCGTGTTCTCGCCCCACAGGGCCGGGTTCCAGTTTTGCTTGGCGTACTTGGCGAGGTCCAGCAATCCCTCCTGCTTGAAGTCGTCGCGGACGAAGTGCGTCTGGGCATCCACGATGTACTGGCCGGCGAGCGCCTGGGCCCGCTGAGCGGCGACACCCGGGGTGGCCGCCTCCGCCCGACTCACGTCGAAGACGGGGCCGAACACGTCGTTCATCGCGAGGAAGGCCGCCGCCATGCCGGCACTGGAGGTCAGGAACTGCCGGCGGCTCAGCCCGTGCCGCGGTGCGAGGTCGGCGGCAAGCTCCTTCACCCGCGCCTCCACGCGGCGCTGTTCCCGGGTCTGGGGCAGCGGGTTGTACTCGCCATTCGACACGATCTGGGTCGGCACCGGGCCTCGGTAGGCGGCGACCTCGGCCGGCACCGTGCGCTTCAGCTCGTCGTCACTGAGGTAGTGTGGCATCGCTCTCCTCCTCATGATGCGAGGCGCCCTGGGCCCGCACCATTGCGCGCTCCAGAGCCATGAGCCCACAGTTCGACAAGACGATGAGTAACGCCGTCGGGGCGGGCGCGTCAAGGCGCGCTGCGACTGGTGCGGTGCGACTGGCTATCCCTTGGCTCGGTGCCGTCGGTGCCCCCGTTGCGAGACCACATCACCAATGGGGCCTCCCGGCCGGGGCGGCGGCACGATTCGTCGCCGGGTCCGCCCCCTCGCCGGCCCGGGAAGCCGTCGAGCGGCCGCGCTCCGCGTCACTCCGCCGGTCTTCGCGCTCTCGGCCCAACCGGAGGCACCGGTGGTAGAGCCGCGCGCGGCAGGTGGCCGCCCCTGTTCGGACCCGGGGGCGCGCGGTGCCCCGGCCGGGACGCTACTCCGCCTTGAAGTATCGCGCCGCGGGATGGTGGAAGACGAGCGCCGATACCGAGGCCTCGGGGTCCATCATGAACCCCTCGGTCAGGGTGACGCCGATGTCCTCCGGGCGCAGCAGACGGAAGAGCGTGGCCTGATCGGCGAGCTCCGGGCACGCAGGGTAGCCGAAGGAGACCCGGAGACCGCGATAGCGGGCCTTAAGACGGTCCTCCATGGTCAGCTCGGGCGGATCCGGGAACCCCCAGTGATCGCGCAGGCGGGCGTGGAGCAGCTCCGCCAGCGCCTCGGCGCACTCGATGGCGAGCGCCTGTAGGGCATGCGAGCGCAGGTAGTCTCCCTGCTCCCGCCAGGCGGTCGAGCGCTCGCGGACGCCGGCCCCACACGTGGTCACGAACAGGGCCACGAAGTCGTCCACGTCGTCCCGAACCCAGTCCGTCAGGCAGAGCGCCTCGTTCCCCCTCTGCCGCGGGAACGTGAAGCGCGCGACCTCGGCGCCGGCGTCGTCGAGAAGAACGAGGGTCTCCTCCTGGGCGCGCGCCTTGAACCACCGGTAGAGCGCGTCGGCGCGCAGGAGATGGTCCCCGCCCGCCTCCTGCTGGAGCGTCTCGACGACGGCGGCCAGCTCGCGGGTCTTGGCATCTCCCTCGGCGAGGAGCCGGGCCACGGGACCGCGTACCCCGAGGTGCTTGCCGTAGAGCATCTGGAGGTTCAGGTACGGATAGATGTGCGCCAGCGGCATGTCGCGCAGGACGTGGCGGTCGAGGTCGGGCGGCACTGGCACGGCCACCCGGTCGCGTGGGCGGGGGCCGTTGGTGGACGCGAGCGGCGACGCCGCGGCCGGCTCGGCCGGGGCCGGCCCCACCAGGGCGGCCTGCTCGGCGCGCACCCGCTCGACCAGCGCCTCGCGGGTGACCGCGGAGAAGAGATTGTTCGCGAGGTCGAGCCCGTCCATGGCGTCCTTGGCGTACAGCGTGAGGCCGCGATACTCGGGTGCGATCCGGGTCGCCGTGAACTTGCGGGTGAGCGCGGCCCCGCCCACGAACAGCGGGATCTCGATGCCGGCGTTCCTGAGATCCTGCGCGGTCACGACCATCTGCTGCGCCGACTTCACGAGCAGGCCCGAGAGCCCGAGGGCGTCGGGCTTGTGGGTATTGTAGGCCGCGATGAGTTCCTCGGGCGGGACCTTGATGCCGAGGTTGATGATCCGGTAGCCGTTGTTGGAGAAGATGATCTCGACGAGGTTCTTGCCGATGTCGTGGACGTCGCCCTTCACCGTGGCGAGGAGCATCGTCCCCCGGGTCGCCGCCGTCGCTCTCTCCATGAAGGGCTCCAGATGGTTGACGGCGGCCTTCATCGCCTCCGCGGACTGGAGCACCTCGGCCACGATGAGCTGGTTGTCGTTGAAGAGGCGGCCCACCTCGTCCATCCCCTTCATGAGCGGGCCGTTGATGATGTCGAGGGGAGCCGTCTCCTTGAGCTTCGCGTCGAGATCCTCGATCAGCCCGTCGCGTGATCCCTCGACGATGTAGCGGGCGAGACGCTCGTCGAGAGGTAGCGAGCTGGCGACGGGGCGGGCCACCCGGGTGCGGCCCCGGAAGTGCGCGGCGAAGCGGGCCACGGGGTCGTCGCCACGCCCGTACAGCAGATCCTCGGCCAGACGGCGTTCCTCCTCGGGAATGGAGGGGTAGCGCTCGAGTCGCTCCGTGTTGATGATGGCGTAGTCGAGCCCCGCCTTGACGCAGTGGTAGAGGAACACGCCGTTCAGGACCTCGCGCCCAGCGGGCGGAAGCCCGAAGGAGACGTTCGAGATCCCGAGGATGGTCTTGCACTCCGGAAACCGCGCCTTGATGGCACGCAGGCCCTCGATCGTCTCGACGGCCGATCCGACGTAGTTCGCGTCGCCCGTGCCCACCGGGAAGACGAGGGGGTCGAAGATCAGGTCCCGGGCCGGCATGCCGTAGCGCTCGCACAGCAGCGCGTGAGAGCGCTCGGCGATCGCGAGCTTGCGCTCCCGCGTGACGGCCATGCCCTGCTGCTTGTTCTCGTCGATGCAGCCCACCACCACGGCGGCGCCGTAAGTGCGCAGCAGGGGCGCCACGCGCTCGAAGCGCTCCTCGCCGTCCTCGAGGTTGATCGAGTTGACGATCGCCTTGCCCTGACAGTGGCGCAGGGCTCGCTCGAGCACGGCGGCATCCGTCGAGTCGATCATGAGCGGGACCTTCACGCGCCGCACCAGCTCACGCATGAACCGGTCGATGTCAGCCCCCTCGTCACGGTCAGGGTTGGCGAGGCAGACGTCGAGGACCTGCGCCCCCGCCTTGACCTGCGCGCGGCCGACCTCGGCGGCATCCTCGAACTGGTCGGCCACCACGAGGTCCTTGAAGCGGCGGGACCCGATCACGTTGGTCCGCTCGCCCACGAAGATCGGGCGGTTGTCGTCCGCGGGATAGAGCACCTCGATCCCGCTCACCCCTTGCGGCTCGGTGGCGGGCGGCACGCGCGCCGTCCGTCCCCGCGCGAGCTCGGCGAGGGCCCGGATGTGCGCGGGCGTCGTCCCGCAGCAGCCCCCGATGAGGTTGACCCAGCCCTCGTCGAGGAACCGACGCATCTTCACGGCCAGGCTCTGCGGCGTCTCGCCGTACTGGCCGCGCTCGTCGGGGAGGCCCGCATTCGGGTACACGCTCACGAAGCACGGCGCCAGGGCGGCCAGGGACCGGAGGTGGTCCGTCATGAACTCCGGCCCGGTGGCGCAGTTGAGACCGATCGACAGGAGGCCGAGGTGCTGGAGCGAGACGTAGAGCGCCTCCACGCCCTGGCCCGCCAGCATCGTGCCCATCGGCTCGATGGTGGCGCTCACCATGAGGGGCGGCTCGCGGCCGGCCTCGCGCATCGCCTGCTGGATGCCGAGCGTGGCCGCCTTCACGTTCAGGGTGTCTTGGCAGGTCTCGAGGAGGAGCGCGTCGACGCCACCCTCCAGCAGGGCCCGGGCCTGGAGCGCGTAGGCGTCCAGGACGTCCGCGAACGTGACGTTGCGGGTCACCGAGATCGAGCGGGTGGACGGGCCCATCGCGCCGAGGACGAACCGCTCCCCGGCCGCCGCCCGGGCCAGCCGCGCAGCCGCCAGCGTGATCTCGTAGGCGCGCTCCGAGAGGCCGTACTCGGCCAGCACGTACGGCGCGCAGCCGAACGTGTTGGTCGAGATCACGTCGGCGCCGGCGTCCAGGTAGGCGGCGTGTATGGCCGTGACGACGTCGGGCCGCACGAGGTTCAGGTGCTCGTTGCAGCCCTCGTACTGAGGGCCACCGAAGTCGGCTGCCGTCAGGTCGCGCGCCTGGACCATCGTGCCCATGGCGCCGTCCAGCACGAGCACGCGGCTCGCGAGGGCCTCGCGCAGCGTCTTCATCGCGACGCCGGCCCTCCGGCGGCGCGGCCGCCTCGGGCCGGCCCGGCAGCGGCCACGTGGACGATCCGGGAGGTGGGCGAGAGCTCGCCCAGGCCGAGGGGTCCTCGCCCCGTCTCGGTGGCTCGCGCTAGAAGGCCAATCGCGCCGCGCTGGCTCCGTCGTCTCCCGGCAGTCATCGCCACTAGCCTACACCGGGTGGCCGCGCCGGGCACTCGAGGTCCATGCCGGCCTTGTGGGCGCGATTGGCCTCCTGGACGACCGCTCCACCCCGGACGCTTGGCCACTGCCTGCGGTAGATCGTGAAGATTCCCCGGCCTGCCATCCGCCGCTCCATGTGTTGCGGGGCACGCCAGCGCTGACCCTGAGCACGGAGGGCGTGCGGCTCGGGCAGCGGGTGGGCTCGCGCAACGATTCGGGGGCCGTTGGCGTGGTACGATTCTGCCCGGCCGGACGCGGGGCCGGAGCCGCCGGTACGACGCAGCTGACGCCCGCTGCACTCCACAAGGAGCCTCCGACATGACCGAAAGCCATTTCCGGAGTCGCGCAGCGCAATGGCTCTACCTCGATCATTTCGGCTTCTCGAAGGCACCACCTGAGACCGACGCCGAGGTGGTGCTGAACATGGCGCTCGCGCTGATGACGGCAGCGATCGGAGACGGTCAGCTGAGCGACGCCGAACGTCGCTGGATTCTGGGCTACATGACGGCCAAGGGCTATCCGCCAGCGGTCATCGAGGAGATGTCGAAGATGTCCGTCGCCAACATGGCCGCGTTGCCCGAGTTGATGCAGGTCGGCATCCTCCGGCAGAGCGGGCGCATCTTCGTGTACGACGCCATTCGGGCCGCGAGCGTCGACGGGTACAGGAGCGGTGAGCGTGCGGCGGTGCAGAGAACCGCCCAGTTGCTCGGCATCGACGAAGAGGGCGTTATCGAGCTCGAGCAGCTCGTTGCGGATGAAGAGGCGCTGAAGCTGCGGCGGATCAAGGTGCTCATGCCGTCCGGGCACCCGAACCTTGATCCGAGGTATCGGCCGTAAGTGCCGCCGATGAGGCCTCTGCCAGGTCCCGCTCCGCCTCTTGGCTCTGCCCTGGCTTGTCCACTCCCTGCCCGGCCTCGCAGGGCTGGCCACGATACTCGCCTCCCCGGCGCTGGCCCGTGAGCACCGACCCCGGCGGCATCGTCTGGCGCCCCACTCCCGAAGTCGCCGGGCGCGCGCGGATCGCGAGCTTCATGCGCGCCCAAGGCATCACGTCCCTCGGCGAGCTACAGCGCCGCTCGATCACCGACCTGGAGTGGTACTGGGACGCCGTGGTGCGCCACCTGGGCGTGCGGTGGACGACGCCGTACGCGCGAGTGCTGGACGGCTCCCGCGGGGTGCCGTGGCCAACGTGGTTCCCCGGCGGCCGCCTGAACCTGGCCGACAACTGCGTCGACCGCCAGGTGGAAGCCGGCCGCGGCGCCCGGCCGGCCATCGTCTGGGAGGGCGACGACGGCCAGTCGCGCATGCTCTCCTACGCCGAGCTCGCGCACGAGGTCAATCGCCTGGCCAACGCGCTGAAGGCGCTCGGCGTGGGCGAGGGGGACCGGGTCGGCATCTTCCTGCCGATGTCCCCGGAGGCGGCCATCGCCACGCTGGCCGTCGCGAGGATCGGCGCCATCTACACGCCGTGCTTCTCGGGCTTCGGCGCTGGCGCCGTCGCCTCGCGGCTGTCCGACTGCGAGGCCAGGCTCCTGATCACGGCGGACGGCTTCTACCGGCGCGGCCAGGTCGTGAAGACGAAGGAGACGGCCGACGAGGCTGTGGCCCAGTGCCCGTCGGTGACGACCGTCCTCGTCTACCGGCGGCTCGGCCGCGACATCCCGTGGACGGCCGGGCGCGATCGCTGGTGGCACGAGGCGGTGGCCGGACAGAGCGACCGGGCTCCGGCGCTACCCGTCGAGGCCGATTGGCCGTGCCTCATCATCTACACGTCGGGCACGACCGGTCGCCCCAAGGGCGCGGTGCTCACCCACGGCGGCTTCCTGATCAAGACCGCGCACGACTTCGGCTACTGCATGGACGTGGGCGAGGGCGATCGACTGTTCTGGCTCACCGACCTGGGCTGGCTGATGGGGCCGATGACGTTCACCGCGGCGCTCTTCCATGGCGCGACCGCCATCGTCTTCGAGGGCGTGCCGGACTACCCGAAGCCCGATCGCCTCTGGGGCATGGTCGAGCGCCACCGGATCAGCGTGATGGGGATCTCGCCCACGGCCGTCCGCGCGCTCATGCCCCATGGTCCCGAGCACGTTCACGCGCACGACCTCTCCTCGCTGCGCATCCTGGCATCAACCGGCGAACCGTGGAATCCCGAGCCCTATCGCTGGCTCTTCGAGAACGTCGGCAAGGCGCGCCTCCCGATCATCAACTACACCGGTGGCACCGAGATCTCCGGCGGGATCCTCGGCTGCTTCCCGATCGCGCCGATCAAGCCGTGCTCGTTCGCGGGGCCGATCCCCGGCATGGCCGCGGAGTGCTTCGGCGAGGATGGCACGCCGGTGCGTGGGCAGGTGGGCGAGCTGGTCATCACGAAGCCGTGGCCCGGGATGACGGCGGGTTTCTGGAA
>JBKPDG010000161.1:0-5476 GCA_046727755.1 Actinomycetota bacterium | reverse complement strand
TTTCGACGGCGGGCGACTCCGGATAGGCGAGGCTGAGGAGACTTGAGGATCCGAATCCTCGTGTCCGCTGGTAGTGCGTTTAGATCGCGTGCGGTAGTGGCGCCTCACCCCACAGAACTGGCGCATTCCGAGAGGAATTGGCGAGTGCTATTGGCGTTCGTTCGATGCGCGTGTTCTGTCGCGGTAGCGAACGGTCGAGCGCGCGCCGCCTAACCCTCAGGATTCGTGTGTGGTTTCGTCGGGGTGTCGGCGCATGCGGACGACGTAGTAGACGATCGCCATGAACACCATCACCGTGATAAAAGATGATCACGCCGGTAAGCACAGATCACGACCTAGTTCGATAACCGCACATCGAACGGATTCGGAATCGGCGGCGGCACACGTTCGGCGCAGTCGTCATAGGACGAGGGGGAGTACTTCTCGTAGACCTCGAGCGTTCTGCCTTCGCCAGCCGCTGGCTCCCTTTCCCTACTCGCCGCCGTGCCGGACGCTGAATGGCCCTTCCTTTGAGCCGGCCTTAGCGATCCCTCGGCTCAGGACGTACGCGGCGACGATGCCAGCGAAGAGCGCCCACGCCAGGTCCTCGTCGAACGCGTCAGACACGTACCCCGCGATCACGACCGTCGCGGCGGCGAACAGGGTCAGCCAGTACTCGGTCGTCATGATCCCTGGGCGCGCTTCCGTCTCTGCGGAGAAAAGCATTCCGCGTCGGCGGCCACGCGTCTCCTGTACGGCCCGCCGTCCCCGATCATTAGGTGTGCGTACTTCGGTCATCTCGGTCTCCTTGTTTCCTTCGGATATCGCACGCCAGCCTCAAAGCCATCGGAAGTGCAGGCGTGGATTGGCGAGTGTTCGCGTGTGGCCTCGGTCGTCCCAGCAGAAGCGAGCGGCCAATCCGTGATCTGCTCGGGTGGTCGGCGTCGCAGCAAGCCGCTTCGTCGGCCGGACTCCATCGCCGCTGTCATCAGGACCGCGGTGGCGATGCCTACGAGTAGTGGTGTGACCTGCGGCTTCATAGCGTCAGCTTCGGGGGGCGCTACAAGCGCGCCAGGACGTTGACCACGACGGTGAGGAGTACCGAGGCAATGAGTGAGAACAGAATCATTGCCTCGGGCAGCCGACGCCGCTGCCGAGCGGTCGTACTTCGGCATTTCGCCCAATCCGCATCGCCCGACAGCCTTAGCTGTCCGGTGAGTAGAACAGTCGGGCGATGAAAACGAGGAGATTGAGCATGGGGTCCTCCGAGTTGAGTACTTATGACCTGCCCGGTTGCGTGGGCGCCTAAATCACCCGATCGGGTGTTTGTGCCCGACACCGGCGCGCACCCGACTGCCCAGCATCCCCCACGTCGCTCGGCGGCCGTGCGGTCGGCCACGCGGTCGCTTCGATGGCGGGTTCAGGTGATGCCGAGGCAGCTTTCGGAGATGCCGAAGGCGTCGCCAAGTCGCAGGCGGCGGGATTGAGCACGACCACGGGGCGCGTCCGGTGAGGGCGTCGTGCATGTCAACGGCCGGGTTGGGCGGGTTCGAGTAATTCGGGCCGCGCCGTCGGTGCCCGGAACGGCGCGCACCACACCAGCGCTTCGGTTTTGCCCTGAACGGGTTAGGGGTACCTCGGGTCAGTCGAAAGGACCCTTCCATGGCACGGAATGAGATCGTTGTGGGCGTTGCGCCCGATGAGATGTTCACATTGCTGCTGGACCCCTATGCCTATCCGAAGTGGGTCGTAGGCACGAGACGGGTCCGCGGGGTGGAGCGCGATTGGCCCAGCGTGGGCGCACGTTTCCACCACACTGTCGGAGTCGGGCCGTTTTCCACTCGCGATTCGACGAGGATGCTGGCGTTACGACCGCCGTTCGACTTGGACCTCGAGGCGCGCTTCCGACCGCTCGGCGTCGCCTGCGTCTCGGTGCGAGTCTCAGACGCCGGCGTCGGCCGTTGCAGGATCGTGCTGACGGAAGACCCGATAGCAGGACCCGCGGAGGGTCTGCGTGGGCGCGCCTGGGACGCGGTCGTGCATGCCAGGAATGCGCTGGCACTGTGGCGACTTCGCCGTCTGGCCGAGTCCCGACAACGCGAGCGTGGGCACCCCGGACCGCCGGAATGCACAACTTCCTTGAACAGGTAACAGCCGCCGCGGCAATGTGAGCCGCGGGACCCAGCCCGGTCCGCTGCCTGTCGATCGAAGCTCGGGTGAGGGGACGAGTCACGCAGCCCGGATCCACCATGGAGTGAACCCCGTCGCCGAGGCAGCCGGAAGGTCTTGCTGGGCGTGTCGTCGCTGGTTTACTTGGGCTCACGAGGAGTTGACCGTTTTCGGCCACCGCATTCTTCGTGTCCTTCCCGTGTCGGTCGTGGTCGACGTCAACGACGGCGCGCTCGACCAGTTTGTCCACTTTTTTGGGAGGTGTTTACCGCGCTGCGTTCGCCTCCTGGATCTCGTCGGCGTCGAGTTCATCGACTCGTCACGACTGCACGTCCTGGAACAGGCGCGAGGGACGCTGACCGCCGATGGCGGATCACTGGTCCTGCGGAACCCATCGGAGGCAGCCCACCGGCTCCTCACAATCACCGAGGCAGAGGATCTGCTCGAGGCACACGCTGACGACCACCCAGATGGGCATTGCAGCATTCGGGCTCACCCAGCCGCGGTGAAATGCTGCGAGCGCAGTTCACCGAGGATGCCGCTGCCCGCTAGAGCGACGGCCTGGGCGCGATTGCGGATGTCGAGCTTGGAGAAGAGGTTGCGAAGTTGCGTCTTGATCGTGTTCTCGCTGAGGTGGAGATGCCCGCCGAGCTCTCGGTTGGTCATGCCGGTGGGCAGGAGCGCCAACAGTTCGCTTTCACGCTGTGTCAAACGGAGATCACGCCCGGGCCAGCGCAGTTCGGCCGGTATCACCGCGTGCCGTGATCGTTGCGTCAACATGACCTGATGACCGCGGGCGGCCGCTCGGATGCCGTCGACGATCTGCGTTGCCGGTGTGGCTTTGGAGATGAAGCCTTGAGCTCCGGCACGAAGAAGATCATGTGCCAGCGCGGGATCGTCAGAAAAGGTGAACACGATGATCGCGCCGCTCGCGCGGTCGGACGCGAGGTCGCGCACACGCTGACCCACCTTGTCCGTTTCGCCATACGTGTCGAAGAGCGTCACGTCAACAGCGTGCTCCGGTTTGCCTTTGACCTCGAGCTCGGCGACACGGATTTCCGGTTCGTACGGCCGCAAGAGCGCGCGCAGGCCTTCGAGGATGATTTCGAAGTCGTTCACGAGCGCGACCCGAATCGTTTCTGACATGCGCCCAGGATGCTTCCTGGGCGGGAGGATTGAATCACCCGAACGGGTGATTGAGGATCTGGCCTGCCCTTGTGATCCTGGTGTTCGCCTATGAGCCTCACGGACGCGGTTCCGGCGTGGACTGCGCGACGCCGCGCCAAGGTCAGAACTGCCCGCCCCAAGGCCCGCTGAGGGCTCGCGTTGGATAGGGAAGCAAAGAGGACGCGTGGACGACCTATTGCGATGCAGCTACGAGCACGACGGAGGCGCTGACATCGTGCACGTCCGGGGCGAATTGGACATTTCGAGCGTCGGGGAACTCCAGCGCGCCGTCGCCGATGCCCCGTGCAAGGGTCGCGAGCTCCATCTCGATCTGAGTGGGCTCACGTTCCTGGATTCGACCGGGGCCGAGGCCCTGTTGCGTGTCCACAAGTCCTTTGAGACCGATGGCCGGCGCGTCGTCCTTACGCGGCCGCGACGTCAGGTGCTGACTGTTCTGACATTGCTAGGACTCGACCAGTTGCTGAGCATCAAGCCCTAGTGCCGTTTGGCGCTTTTGCGTCGTGCACACGACGACGGCAGAGATCTCAGTCACTGCTGTCGCTCATCGAGTTCGAACCACACAAATTTGGAATCATTCGGGCGTCTCTGCACGCCCCATCGGTCGGCTAGCTGATCGAGCAACCACACGCCGCGACCGTCCCCTCGCGGTGGCCCGCCGCCCGCGTAACGCCGCTCGGGAAGCGAGGGCGCATCATCGTTGACTTCGATTCGCACACGGCGCTGAATATGTTGGACGACGAGCACGATAGGCGTGCCCGCATGAATGACAGCGTTCGTTACGAGCTCACTCGTTAACAGAAGCGCATCGTCGCTGATCGGGCCCAGTCCCCAAGCGTCGAGCGCGCTCGCCACGCTACGTCGCGCTTGCGCAGGTGCGTCCAGTTCGGGCTTCAGCGCCTGACGCATCTCGTTTCCGGATTCGAAGGGCACACTCTTGTGCCTACCCCGCATAGCGGAGGCTCGTACCCTCGCTCCGTTGGCTTTCGAGCCCGAGCAAGAGAAAGCCGCGACCGGCATCACCGCGACTGAGTTCGAACCGCCCTGGCGCCGCGTACTTCGCCGATGACGTGCATCCGGGTCGCGCTCGACGGCACCGGCACGCTCGACATCTACGAGCCGCACGAAGCTGTTCCTTCCACGGCGGAGGCGATCGCCATTCGGGTGACGCCGGCCGAGACCCGGCCGCAGAACATCCACCACAACGCCGGATCAGTGCGGCCGTCGGGGTCCAGCCCGTCTTAGTTCGCTCGCAATGGGCTGCGAAGGTGACGCGATTGGCCCGACGCTGCTGTAGCGGGTACTCGAACCGCCCGCGAGCGACTCGAGCGCGTCGGCCTCCGACGCCATCGATGTCTGGCGCTCGCGCTAGCGGGCGCGCTTCCCGGGCCCGCGGACCGCGTCGCGGGCCTTGTCGACCAGGGCCGCAGCGGCGCCCACGATGACGTTGCCCGGCGGCGTCGACGGCGCGAGCGGATGCGGACGCGTCGGCGCCGCCCGCTTGGCCGTGCGCATCAGGGCGGCCATGTCGGTGAGCTCCTGCTTCGACATCGCCTTGCGGACCTTCGGGAAGAGTTCGCGCTCCTCTTCCTTCACATGGTCGGTCACGTCGACGATGACCTTGCGCATAACGGCGTCGAACTCGGGAGAGTCGGGGCTCATGCGCTGCAGCCGCGCGAGGGTCTCCTTCAGCTCCTGGTGCTCGTCGAGGCCGTGGTCGACCAGCCGCTTGCTCCCCGGCACCCGGCGTTTCACGTCGGGGTAGAACACCTGTTCTTCAACCGAGGCGTGGACCGACAGCTCCGTCACGATCCGCTCCATCGTCTGGGTCTTCGACTTCAGCGCGCCGTCGCCGAGGCCTTTGTAACGTCGGAACAGGTCCCTCACCGTGGCGTGGTCGGACTTGATGAGCGCCAGGGCATCGGGCGATCTCGACGTGGTCCGGCGCGTGCGCGCCGCGGCCGTCTTCCGGGCGGCTTTGCGGGTCGTGCGCGTCGCCTTCTTCGTGCCCCGCTTCGCAGACCGCTTTGTCGTGCGGGTGGCCCTCTTCGCTGTGCTACGAACCTGCTTGCGCGTGCGGCTGGCCGTCTTCCGGGTGCTGCGAGCCGCCCTCTTCGTCGTGCGGCTGCCCGCCTTCCGAGCG
>JBKPDG010000160.1:0-20329 GCA_046727755.1 Actinomycetota bacterium | reverse complement strand
AGGTGAGGACGCGTCGGTTAGCACTCAACGGATTCGAGTGCTAACAGCATATGGCACTCCCCCTCCCCGAGTGCAAGTCCGGGTTGGTCGGCTCCGGTACGCCGGGCGGCGGCGCCGGGGCCGGCACCGCTGATCCGGCCGAGCCCCCGGCTCCCCTGGCTCGCTGCGCTCGCTCGGGTCGGGTCTTCGACCTGGGTCTCGGCCGGGCGGGCCGGACTGCTCGGACGCACCGCCCGCCGCACCTCCGCCTCCGTCAGGCGTCGGAACCCTGGCTACCCACTCCTGGGACGAAGCGGCCGGTGCGGGCGAGGTACTCGGCGTACTCCTCCGGGTGGGTCCGGAGCAGGTAGGGCTCCTCCACCGCCCGGACCTGGATCTCCAGGGCGACGCACGAGACCGCGAGCAGGGTCGCCGACACGACGTTCGGCAGCGCGAGTGCGAGGCCGATCATCGTGACGAGCATCGCGGTGTAGATCGCGTTGCGGACGAAGCGGAACGGGCCGCGTGTCACCAGGGCGGTGGTCTCGGACGGGTCGTACCCGATGCGCCACGAGGCGCCCATGGCGAGCTGGGCCCACACCGTCAGCAGCGAACCGGCCACCATGAGCGTCACGCCGGCGGCGGCGACCGCGGGCCAGTCGAGGGCGCTCCATCGCGCGGGACCGGCCAGGTCGGCGAGCGGCGCCGCCACCGCCAGCCCCAACGACACCAGCAGCGCCCCGCTTCCGGTGGCGGCCGCGGCTCCACCCGACCGCAGCCGCCAGCCCGTGTCGCCCGTCGCCCGCAACTGGACGACGGTCCGGAACCCGAACGCCACGGCAAAGAACACTGCCTCGAGCGCGAGCACCGCGACCGCCATGGCTACGTGACCGTGAAGGTGGTGAGCATGCCCTCCTTGAGGTGGGATTCGTGCTTGCCGTTCTCCTCGGTCTCGACGATGTTGCAGAGCAGCGTGT
Organism: Actinomycetota bacterium; assembly: GCA_046727755.1. Classification (GTDB taxonomy): domain Bacteria; phylum Actinomycetota; class Acidimicrobiia; order IMCC26256; family JACDBD01; genus JALZAA01. The sequence continues at coordinate 19,373 of JBKPDG010000160.1, read as the reverse complement.
ACTCGCCGGGGCTCATGTCGAACGTGCCGTCGCACGTCTCGCCGACGGGGAACGGCTCGATCTCGCCCACGAGCGTGCCGCCGGGGAGCTTCTTCTCGTCGAGCGCGCCGTCCTTGTCGGTGGGCAGGTTGTTCGGCCCGCCATGGAGGATGACGAGCTCGTGGGGCTCCTCCCCCGTATCCGTCGCGACGAAAGCGATCTTGCCGGCGGGTGCGGTGTTGGTGTCGAGCACGATCGCGAACTCGTTGAGTTGCACGTTGACGGTGCTCGTCGCGGTGCTCTTGTCACCGAACGGCCGGCATTCGGGCTTCTCGGCGGCGGCGCCCGAGCCGGAGCCGCTCCCCGAGCCCGAGCCGCTCCCCGAGGCGCTCCCGCTGCCCGAGCCGGACGCGCTTCCACTCCCGGAGCCACCTCCACCGACCTCGCGGACGCCGCCGCCGTCATCGCCGCCGCACGCGGCGAACGCGAGCACGGCGACGGCGATGCCGACGATCAAGACGGAACGAGTACGCATTTCTCGCCCTCCCTGGTGTCAGGTTCAGGTTCGGGACTTGCTGTGCCTGTTGTCGAGCGGGCCGGTCGCACGGATCGCACGCCGAGAACGGCGAGGAGTGCGAGCAGGCCGTACCAGAGCGCGCGCAACGCGGCGGTGCCGGCGGGGAGGCCGAGACCGTCGGGCAGCGCGTGCCGCCAGAGCCGGTAGATGGGGTTGGTGGTCGTCTCGAAGTTCGTGACGAGCCGGAGCCCGGCGAGGCCGTCGACCGTCAACCACACGAACGTGAGCGCGCCGAGCGCGGCGCCCACGATGAGCCACGGCCGCGCGGCCTGGACACGTCCCGCCCACCACGCGACGGCGAGGACGAGGCAGGGCGTCACCACTACGACCTGACGGCCGGGCCAGGCCCAGTCGTGCATCGAGAGCGCGACGAACGTCGCGGTGAGCCAGCCCGCGGCCAGCGGGACGGCCAACGCGCTCCAGCCCGGTGGGCGCCGGCGCAGGAGTGCAGCGAGGGCCGGGACCGCGAGCAGGAACGCGGGCTGCCACGCCGCGAGCCCGAAGCCGCGGTCGACGAGGAGGCCCGTCAGGCGGTGTGCCCGGCCGCCGTAATCGGGATGGAAGCCGATGGCGCCGAACTCGCCGGCGACGAAATGGTCGCCCGACGCGTACGCCGTCCATCCGCCGTACCACGCCTGGTGCGCGACCAGATAGACGACGGCGCCGGCGCCGAGCCCGACGGTGAGCGCGGCGAGCGCGCGCCGGTCGCGGACCCAGAGCCGGACCGCGCCGACGAGGACGAGCGCGACCGCAACCGGGAGGTACTTCACTGCCAGCCACGGCAGCGCGAGAACCGCCGCGCCGAGCACGATGACGCCGCGCCGGTCGAGCCGCCCGGCGATCGCGCCGATGGCGACCGTCACCGCGAGGGCGGCGGGAAGCTCGGGATAGACCTGCGTCCCGTAGACGGCCAGCGGCGCGGCGAGCGAGTACGTCGCCACCGCGAGCACCGCCACCCAGAGCGGGACGCCGAAGCGGCGAACCGCGACCCACAGCATCGCCGCCGCCAACGCCCCCGCCATCGCCGCCAAGGCGAGCTTCGCCGCGACCCAACCGCCGAGGACCATCGGCACCGCGAGCAGCGCCGGGAGCAGCGGGTCGTGGGGGCTCACGCGGCTCCCGTCGGATTGCAGGTTCTCCTGGAGCGGAAGCCCGGCCTCGTGGAAGACGCGGTGGCGTTCGGCTGCGCGCTCGTCGCGGATGTCGAGGCTGCGGTCCTCGCCGAGGCTCAAGGCGGTCAGCAGGTACTGGGGCTCGTCGGCGGTCGTGCGCCCGCCGTCGGTCGCGCGCACCGCGATGAGCGGCGCGCTCCAAGCCACGACGCCCACGCCGAGCACGAGCATCGCCTTCGTGAGCGGCTTCATGCGTCGAGGCGCTCGAGGCGCCGGATCGTCAGCAGCCACGTCAGCAGGCCCGAGAGGGCGACGAGCACCAGCGCGTGCAGCCCGGCCCGGGCGAACAACGCGCTCTCGGTGGCGCTCCAGATGCGGGTGGCCAGCGTCTCGAAGCCGGTGGGCGCGAGGAGCAGCGTCGCCGGCAGCTCCTTCATCGTCGACAGCAGCACCAGCCCCGCGCCGGCGGCGAGTCCCGGGAGCATCAGCGGCACGTCGACGGTCCGGAGGCGGCGCCAGCGCCCGGAGCCGAGCGAGCGGGCGGCGTCCTCCATCCGGCTGGGCACGCCACTCACGGACACCTGCGACGCCCGCATCGACTGGGCGCCGAAGTGCACGACGTAGGCGAACACGAGCAGCGGGTACGTCTGGTACAGCCCGCCGACCAGCGGCGCGCGCAGCACCCAGAAGACGACCGCGAGCGCGATCACCAGGCCGGGGAGCGCGAAGCCGGCGACAACGAGGGCGTTGGACACTGCGCCCGAGCGACTGCGATGCCGGGTCGTGAGGTACGCCACCGGGAGCACCACCGCGACAGCGACCACCGCGGTCACCAGGGCGATGCCGCCGGTGTTGAGCAGCGGCTGCCACACGTCCGACCACCCGACCGCGCGCGCCACCTGGTCCTCGCCGATGCCGCGGACGGTCCACTGCGTGAGCACCACCAGCGGTACGACCAGCCCGACGCCAAGGACGCCGACGACGAGGAGGAGCGCGGGCGCCTTCCACGCACGCAGGGGCGCTTGGAGCGGCGCGCGACCCGCTGCGACCGCCTCGGTGTGCACGCGCCGGCGCGCCAATCCGCGTTCGGAGACGACCACTGCCAGCGCGACGACCGCCAGCAGCATGGCGAGCGCGATGGCCGTCGTCTGATCGAACAACCTCGCCGACTCGATGCGGACGGTCAGTGTGTCGTAGCGGAGCAGCGATACCGCGCCGAAGTCGCTGATGACGTACAGGAACACGAGCAGGGCGCCGGCCGCGATCGCGCCCGTCGTCTGAGGGAGCACGACCGAGCGGAACACCTGCGCCGGCGACCGGCCGAGCGAGCGGGCGGTCTCCTCGAGCGACGGGGGCAAAGCCGCCAGCCGCGCGGCCACCGGCAGGTACACGTAGGGGTAGGAGAGGATCGTCAGGGTCACGAACGCCCACCAGAACCCGCGCGCGCGCGGCAGCGCGTCGAGCCCGAGCCAGTCGTCGAGAAGCCCGCCGCGGGCGAACGCCGCGATCACCACGAAGGCGCCGACGAAGGACGGGATCACGAGCGGCAGCGCGAGCAACACCCGGAACAGCCGCCTCAACGGCAGGTCGGTGCGCATCACCAGCCACGCCAGCGCGGTGCCGAGCGCTGCGCACGCAGCCGACGTGGACACGGCCAGCAGCAGCGTGCGGACCAGCGGGCCGATCGCGGTGTCCGAGCGCAGGACCTCGACGGCGTCGCCGCCCTCCTGCGCGGTCCGGACGATCAGGTAGACGAGGGGCCCGGCGAACGCGCACGCCACCACGAGACTGACCACCACTAGGAGGTACGGCGGCCGGGGTCGGAAGCGACGCGAGCGCGGCGCGGGGGGAAGCGGCGCGGGGGCGACAGGAGGCTCGGTGGCGACCGTCGTCATCTCGGCGTCACCCCTGCTCGAGGCCGCTCTGCTCGATGAGCTCCTTCGTGCGGGTGAGCTGGCCGCCGAGGCGGCTGAGGTCGATGCCCGGCGATTGGATCTCGGCCAGCGCCGGGAGGTCCTCGACGACCGGCGCCACGCCCGAGGCGAGCGGGTACTCGAGTGTCTCCTTGGCGTAGAACTCCTGCGCCTTGCGGGTGAGGAGGAAGTCCACGAAACGCTCGGCGTCGGCCTTGCGGTCGCCGGCGGTGTCGAGCACGCCGGCCGCCGTGACGAGCACGAGGCTGCCGATGTCGGCGTTCGGGAACAGGTAGTTCGCGCTGGGCGCGTCCGGGTCCTCGGCCTTGACCTCCTCGTTGTAGTAGTGGTTCACGAGCCCAAACGGGATCTCGCCCCGCCCCACTGCCTCGACGATGGCGATGTTGTTCGCGTACGTCGGCGAGCCGTTGGCCTCCATGCCGCGGAGCCACTCGAGCGTGCGATCGTCGCCGGCGAGCTCGCGCATCGCAGTGACGAAGTCCTGGAACGACGCGTTCGTGGGCGCGACGCCGACCTTGCCCCGGAAGCGGGGTTGGGTCAGGTCGAAGACGGACTGCGGAAGGTCGGACGGGTTGACGTTGGCGGTGTTGTAGACGAGGACGCGCACCCGACCGGAGATGCCGACCCACCGGCCGCCGGGCGAGCGGAACCGGGCGTCGACCTCGTCGAGCGTGCTCGCCGGCAGCTCGACGAGCCGCCCCTTGGAGTCGAGGAAGCCGACCGCCCCCGGGCTCTGCGAGAGGAAGACGTCGGCCGGGGATCGGTCACCCTCTTCGTCGACGAGGAGCGCGAGGTCGGCCGAGTCGCCATAGCGGACGTCGATGGCGACGCCGGTCTCCTCGGAGAAGTCCTTCAACAGCGGCGAGATGAGCTCCTGCTGGCGGCCCGAATAGATCGTCAGCCGGTCGCCGCCCCCGCCCGAGGAGCACGCGCCGAGAACGCCGGCTGCCAGCGCGGCGGCGAGCACGGCCCCCAGGACGCGGCGCAACATCGGCGGAGCATGGCACGATCAGCCAGACTTCGTAAAGTTGGCCTTACCTAACGTAGGGCTCCCGAACCCGGGTCAGGTCGGAAAGGCGATCACCTCGCCGTTCACGGACACCGACACCCGGTCGCCGGGCTCGAACGACCGCACCGGCCCCATCCGAGATCGCACCCGGGCGCCGTCCTCGAGGCCCACCTCGACGAGCTGGTCGTGGCCGAAGTAGGTGATCCCCCGCACGACGCCCTGGCCGGACCCGTCGAGTCGGAGCCGGACCCGCTCGGGCCGGAGCGCGACCTCCACGTCACCGGTGGGCAGCCCCCCCTCGCCGTCCCCCGCCGCCACGAGCCGGCCGACGGCCGTCGCCACCGCGCCGTCCTCGGCCCGGCCCGCGATCAGGTCGGCGTCGCCGACGAAGGTGGCCACGAAGCGGTCGGCAGGACGCGCGTAGAGGGCAGCCGGCTCGCCGACCTGGAGCACCTGCCCGGTGCGCATCACCGCGACGCGGTCGGCCAGGCTGAGCGCTTCCTCCTGGTCGTGGGTGACGAACAGGGCCGTGGCGCCGGCTTCGCCCAGGATGGACCGGACCTCGCCGCGGACGCGCACGCGCAGCGCGGCATCGAGGTTCGAGAACGGCTCGTCGAGCAGCACGAGCGCCGGGTCGGGCGCGAGCGCCCGCGCCAGCGCGACGCGTTGCTGCTGGCCGCCCGAGAGCTCGTGGGGCAGGCGGTTCCCTTCGCCGGCCAGGCCCACGAGGTCGAGCATGTCGGCGACGCGGCGGGTGCGCTTCGCGCGGTCCCGGACCCCGTAGCCGACGTTCTGCGCCACCGTCAGGTGCGGGAAGAGCGCGTAGTCCTGGAAGACGACGCCGACGCGTCGCCGCTCGGGCGGGACGAAGCGCTGCGGACCCGCGACCTCGGCCCCGTCGAGCACGACGCGACCGTCGTCGGGGCGCTCGAAGCCGGCGACGAGCCGCAGCGTCGTGGTCTTGCCGCATCCGCTCGGCCCGAGCAGGGCCAGCACCTCGCCCTGTTCCACGGCGACGTCGATGCCGTCGACGGCGCGCACCGCCCCGAAGTGCTTGGTGAGCTCGTGGAGCTCCACGATCCTGCGCACGACGGCTTAGGGTACCCTTACCGACATGGCCGAGCTGCACGACACCACCGAGGAGTACCTCGAGACGATCCTCGCGCTCGAGGAGGAGGGCGTCCCGGCGTTGCGGGCGCGCCTCGTCGAGCGGCTCGGCCTGTCCGCCGCCGCGGTGTCGGAGACGGTGAACCGGCTCGTGGGGCTTGGGTACGCGCAGCTCCTCGACGACCGCACGATCAGGCTGACCGGCAAGGGCCGCAACCTCGCCACGACGGTCGTGCGCCGGCACCGGCTGGCCGAGCGGCTCCTCACCGACGTCATCGGGCTGGAGTGGGAGAAGGTCCACCGCGAAGCGGCCCGATGGGAGCACGCGATCTCGTCCGACGTCGAGGAGAAGCTCGTCGCCCTGCTCGGTGACCCGGTCACATGCCCGCACGGCAACCCGATCCCCGGCGCGCGCGGAAAGACGAACTCGGCGCCGACCGTGCGGCTGGCGGCGGCGCAGCCGGGGCGCGTCACGGTCGCCCGCATCAGCGAGAAGCTCGAGTTGAGCGACGAGGGGCTGAGCCTCCTCGCCCGCGCTCGCCTCATCCCCGGGTGCAGCGCGACGGTCATCGAGCAGGGCGACGGAGGCGGCGTCAAGGTGAAGACGGCGGCGGGCGAGCACACGGTCCCGGCCGAGGTCGCCGAGCAGACGTACGTGGCGACGCCGGCCTAGCTTCCGGCCGCGTTCACCCGCCCGCCACGGCAGGCACGATGCTCACCGCCTGGCCCTCGGCCACGGGCGTATCGAGGCCTTGGAGAAAGCGAATGTCCTCGTCGGCGACGAACACGTTCACAAACCGGCGCAGCTGGCCCTTCTCGTCGTAGAGGCGCGCCGCGAAGCCGGGATGCGTCACCTCGAGCTTCTCGAGCACCTCGGCGACGGTCGCCCCCTCGACGTCGACCTCGGCCGCGCCGCCCGAGAGGTCGCGCAACTGTGTCGGGATCCGAACGTTGATGGCCATGCGGCTACTCCTCGATCTCGCTCGGACCGAACGCCTCGTGGAAGGCGTCGAGCGTCGGGGGGATGACGGCTGTCGGGCCGACGTGCGGCGAGACCGCGTCGAGCGTCTTCAGCCCGTGTCCGGTGATGTAGACGACGACCCGCTCGTCGGAACGGACGACGCCGTCGCGCGCGAGGCGCGCCAGCGACGCGACCGTCACGCCGCCGGCCGTCTCGGCGAACATGCCCTCGGTGCGGGCGAGCAACCGGATGCCCTCGACGACCTCGTCGTCGGTCACCGCCGCCAGCCCGCCGCCGGTCTGGCGCACGGCGTCGAGCGCGAAGTAGCCGTCGGCGGGATTCCCGATCGCGAGCGACTTGGCGATCGTCGACGGCTTCACGGGACGGATCGTGTCGCTGCCCTCCGTGAACGCGGTCGCCACCGGCGAGCATCCCTCGGCCTGCGCACCCGACACCCGCACGCGCGGCGGCGCATCCAGCAGGCCGACGTGATGCAGCTCGTCGAAGCCCTTTCGGACCTTCGTGAGCAGCGAACCACTCGCGACGGGCACCACGACGTGATCGGGTGCCTCCCAGCCGAGCTGCTCGGCGGTCTCGAACGCGAGCGTCTTGGAGCCCTCGGCGTAGTACGGCCGCACGTTCACGTTCACGAACGCCCACCGGTGCGTTCCTGCCAGCTCCGCGCACAGCCGGTTGACGTCGTCGTAGTTGCCGTCGATCGCGACGACGTTGCCGCCGTACACCGCGGTGGTGACGACTTTGGCCTGCTCGAGATCGGCGGGGATGAATACGAAGCTGCGCAACCCCGCATGCGCGGCGTGAGCAGCGACCGAGTTGGCGAGGTTGCCGGTCGACGCGCACGCCGCCGTCTTGAACCCGAACTCGAGCGCCTTCGATAGCGCGACCGACGCCACCCGGTCCTTGAACGAGTTCGTCGGGTTCAGGGTGTCGTTCTTGACCCACACCTCGCCCAGGCCGAGCTCACCCGCCAACCGGTCCGCGCGCACGAGCGGTGTGAAGCCGGCGCCGAGATCGACGGCCTGGCTGTAGTCGACCGGGAGCAGGTCGGCGTACCGCCAGATCGCCTGGGGCCCGGCCGCGATCTTCTCGCGGCTGACGGCCGCGCGGATCGCCTCGTAGTCGTAGCTGACCTCGAGCGGCCCGAAGCACCACTCGCACGTGTAGACGGGAGCAACCTCGTACTCGCGGCTGCACTCCCGGCATCGAAGACCCTGTACGTACGACACGCCGACTCCTTTCGCGGTCCTCCATGGGGCGGAGGGCCCGCCCCTCTCGACGCGCTCTCGAGCGCCTCGAGCGGGAGTTCCGCTCATCGGCTACTCATCGTTCAGGCATTGGCACCTGGCGTTCACTCACTCGTTGAACGTTGGTTGCCGCGGCTTCACAGGGCCTGTCCCTCAGCCGCTCTTGATGAGCGCGTACGGGAGGGGACATTACTACGCCCGCGAACGTTTGCTAAAGCCACTTGCGGGGCCTGCGTATTGTGAGCCCCATGCGGCGCTCTCGGGAGTCGCGATTCGTGACGGCGCTCGTGGCGGCGAAGGCCCGCCACGGGCACACGGTGTCGGTGTGCCTGCCGGCGCGCGACGAAGAAGCCACCGTTGGACGTGTGGTCGCGACCGTGCGCCGCAGCCTCGTCGAACGTCTCCAGCTCGTCGACGAGATCGTCGTCATGGACGACGGCTCGACCGACGCCACCGGCGACGCCGCCCGCGCCGAAGGAGCGCGCGTCTTTCCCGTCGCCGACCTCCTGCCCGAGCTCCCTCCCGGGATCGGGAAGGGCAACGCGATGTGGAAGTCGTTGTACGTCTGCCACGGCGACATCATGTGCTGGGTCGACGCCGACATCCGGAACTTCCGCGCCGACTTCGTGACCCGGTTGCTCGCTCCGCTGCTGAACGATCCGGACGTCGGCATGGTCAAGGGCTTCTACCGGCGCCCCTTGCACGACGACCCGACCGGCGGCGGCCGTGTCACCGAGCTCATGGCGCGGCCAGTCCTCTCGTATCTCTTTCCGCTCCTCACGCGGTTCGTGCAGCCTCTCGCCGGTGAGTACGCGGCGCGCCGGTCGATCCTCGAGACCGTGCCGTTCGTCGAGGGATGGGGCGTCGAGATCGGCCTGCTGCTCGACGTCGTGCACCGGTTCGGACTCCAGTCGGTCACGCAGGTCGATCTGGGCGTGCGCGCGCACCGCAACCGCCCGCTCGAGCAGCTCGGACCGCAGGCGCTGGCGATCCTCGCCACGGCGCTGCGCCGCGCCGGGCTCGATGCGTGCGACCCGCCGTTCGCGGCCGAGCTCGTGCGCTACGACGACAACCTGGCGCCCGAGCGACTTCCAGTCGTCGTACGCGAGCGCCCGCCGATGATCACGGTCCCCGCCTACTGCGCCAAGTTCGGTCGGGAGCAGACGGCCTGACCACACGATGCGTACCTCACCCGGAAATATTCCGGGTCAGGAACGCATCGCAACGCGTCCGGCCTCGATCGCGGCTTCCTTGACGAGGAGCGCGGCGCGCGCGAACGCCTCTCCCGCCTGCCAGACGCGGTCGGTGAGCGTCAACAGCTGCACGTCACCGAGCACCGAGAGCTCGTCGCGACCTTCGGCCGTCGCCTGGCCCACGATCACTACCCGCTTCCCGACACCTGCCTCGGCGGCCCATTCGATGACACCGCCCACGACCTTGCCTTCGAAGCTCGTCGCGTCGAGGCGGCCTTCGCCCGTCACGACGAGGTCGGCGCCGTCGAGGGCGTCGTCGAGACCCGCGGCACGGGCGACGACCTCGAAGCCGGGCTCGAGCTGCGCGCCGATCGCCGCCATTCCTCCCGCGAGCCCGCCTGCCGCACCGGCCCCCTCGAGCTCCGTGACGTCGACGCCGGTGCGGTCGCGGTAGACCTCGGCGAGGCGAGCGAGCCGGCGGGTCAGTAGCGACACCTGGGCGGACGTCGCACCCTTCTGCGGCCCGTACACGGTCGCGGCGTCGAGGAACGGCGTGCCGACGTCGCATGCAACGGTGACGTCGTGGCCGGCGAGCGACCAACCGAGCGCGTCGACGGCGCCGAGACCTCCGTCGGTCGTCGCGCTGCCACCCACGCCGACGATCACCCGACGCGCGCCGCCGCGCAGCGCGGCCGCGACGAGCTCGCCCGTCCCGCGACTCGACGCCCGCAACGGGTCGTTGCGCATGCCCACCAGGGCCAGCCCGCTGGCGCGCGCCATCTCGACCACGCCGGTGCCGTCGGGTAGGAGCGCCCACTGCGCCTCGACCGGCTCGCCCAACGGCCCGGTCACCGTGGCGCTGCGCACCGAGCCGCCTCGCGCCGCGAGGAGGGCGTCGAGCGTTCCTTCGCCGCCGTCGGCGAGTGGTATCCGACGCGACACGAGTCCGGCCGCCTCGAGCCCGTCGGCCATGGCATCGGCCGCTTCGGCCGCCGTGAGCGAGCCGCGGAACTTGTCGGGAGCCACGATGGCGAGGGCCACGGTGGATAGATTGCACCGAGTGCCGGAACGTGTCCCGCTCCTCGAGAAGGGCCTCGGCGAATACGCGCCGATCGTGGGACCCGAGGTGCTCGATCGCATCGAGGCCCTGGCCGCGCCGCTGCGTGGATGTCGTGTTCTGCACATCAATGCGACCGCATATGGGGGCGGCGTCGCCGAGCTGCTCGCCACGCACGTCCCGCTGTTGCGCAGCGTCGGCATCGACGCCGACTGGCAGGTCCTCCGGGGAAGCGACGAGTTCTTCGGCATCACGAAAGAGGTCCACAACGGGCTGCAGGGCGCCGACGTCGACTGGTCGAGCCGCAAGCAGCGCATCTACCTCGAGCACGTGCTCGACAACGCGCTCCGCCTCGAAGGCGAGTGGGACTTCGTCGTCGCGCACGATCCCCAACCGGTCGCGTTCCGGAGCTTCCTGCGCGACTCGCAGCTCGGGTCGGCCGACACGAAGTGGATCTGGCGCTGCCACATCGACCTCACCGACGCCAACCCGTCGGTGTGGGAGTTCTTTCGGCCGTACGTCGAGATGCACGACGCGTCGGTATGGACGATGAAGGACGCCATCCCCGACTCGCTGTCGATGGACCGCGTCGTCGAGGCGCATCCGTCGATCGATCCGCTCTCGGTGAAGAACCTCGAGATGCCGCTTCCGTTCGCCGAAGAGCTCTGCCGCCAGTACGGCCTCGACGTTCGTCGCCCCATCGTGTGCCAGGTGAGCCGGTACGACCCGTGGAAGGACCCCGTCGGCGTCATCCGCGCCTTTCGCGCGGTGCGGGAGAAGGTCACCGACGCGCAGCTGCTGCTCGCCGGCTCGATGGCGACCGACGACCCCGAGGGGTTCCGGGTCTGGGAAGAGGTACAGCAGGAGCGGCAGGGCGACCCGGACATCTACACGCTCTCGAACCTGCATCAGGTCGGCAATGTGCAGATCAACGCGTTCCAGCTCGTCGCCGACGTCGTCATCCAGAAGTCGGTGCGGGAGGGCTTCGGGCTTACCGTGAGCGAGGCGCTCTGGAAGGCGAGCCCCGTCGTCGGCGGGCGCGCCGGTGGCATCGTGCTCCAGCTGCGCGACGGCTTCGACGGCTACCTCGTCGAGTCCGTCGAGGAGTGCGCAGCCCGGACCATCGACCTGCTCGCCGACCCGGTGGGCGCCGACGCGATGGGTGCGCAAGGCAAGGAGCACGTACGCGCGAACTTCCTGGCGACGCGCGAGCTCGAGGACTGGCTTCGCCTGCTGACGGAACTCCGCGGGTGATCGTCGTCTCCCATCGGGGGCCGGCGACGTTCGTGCGCGCCGAGGACGGTTCGTTCCGCGCCCGCCGCGGCTCCGGGGGCCTGGCGGGAACGCTGGGCCGGCTGTTGGGTGGTGGCGCCGACGGCGACGGGCCGGCGGGGTGGGTGGCCGCGGCCATGACCGACGACGACCGGGCGGCCGCCGCCGCCGGCGCGACCGAGCTCCCGGACATCGCCCTCGAGCTGCTGGCCATCGACCCCCGCCAACACCGGCTCCATTACGACATCGTGTCGAACGCGACGTTGTGGTTCCTCCACCACGGGCTGTTCGACCTGCCCCGTCGTCCCCGCTTCGACGACCGGTTCCGGGAGGCGTGGGACGCGTACGTGGCCGTCAACCGGGCGTTTGCCGACCGCGTCGTCGAAACCGCGCCGGCGGGTGAAATTGTGCTCGTCCAGGACTACCACCTCGCGCTGGTTCCCGGTCATCTCCGCGCGCACCGGCCGGACCTGCGCGTCGTGCATTTCACGCACACGCCGTTCTGCGGACCGAACTCGGTCCGGGTGCTCCCCGACGGTGTCGGCCGTGCGATCTGCGAGTCGATGGCGACAGTTCCGTGCGGGTTCCACACACTGCGCTGGGCGCGTGCATACGAAGCGTGCGTCGGGACCGTCCTCGGCGCTGACCACCCGAGGGCGCCGACGTTCGCGGCACCGCTCGGTCCCGACCCCGCCGACCTCGGCGACGCGATCGACTCTGCGGAGGGTCGCGCCGCGCTCGAAACGCTCGACGCGCACCTCGGCGATCGGATGCTCCTGCTCCGCAGCGATCGCGTCGATCCGTCGAAGAACATCGTGCGCGGCTTCCTCGCGTTCGACCGGTTGCTCGGCGGTGCGCCCGAATGGCACGAGCGAGTCGTGTTCGTGGCGATGTTGAACGAGTCCCGCCAGAGCCTGCCCGAGTACCAGGCGTATGGGCAGGAGGTCGAGCAGGCGGCGGCGCGGGTGAACGAACGGTGGGGGCGGCGCGACTGGGAGCCTGTCGTGATGGATCTGCGCGACGACTTTCCCCGCAGTGTGGCCGGGTACGCGCGCTACGACGCGTTGCTCGTCAACCCGTTGAAGGACGGCCTCAACCTGGTGGCGAAAGAGGGGCCGATGGTGAACCGCCGCGACGGCGTCGTCTGCCTGTCCCCCGAGGCGGGTGCCTACGACGAACTCGGCTCCGCCGTCCTCGAGGCACATCCGTTCGACCTCGACCAGACGGCGAGCGCCTTGCACAGGGCGTTGTCGATGCCCGCCGATGCGCGGCGCGACCAGGCCACGCGGTTGCGCGATCTCGCGTCCGTGCACACACCGGCGAGTTGGCTGCAGGCGCAGATCAGCGCGGCGTGCGCGTAGCGGCGCGCGCGAGCTCTTCGAGCACCGACACCAGGCCGGCGGGTCCGTCGACCACGAGGTCGGCCTGCGCGAGCAGCTCCGGTGGCGCCTCCGTCGAGCCGACCGCGATGCGGACGGCGTCGGCGAGGCGCCCGGCCGACGCGAGGCGCGCGACCGCAGCGAAGGCGTCCAGATCACCGCGGTCGTCGCCGGCGAAGCAGGCGTGGCGCGACCCCGCGAGGAGCGCCTCGACGGCGGTGCCCTTGTCGGCGGGCACCGGCGGCCGCAGCTCGCGCGCCATCTTGGTCGGGTACACGACGAGGCCGTGACGCCGCGCGATGCCGTCGACGGTCTCGATGGCGTGGGCCTCCCGCTCTGGGTTCGTGCGCCAGTGCACGGTCACGGCGACGCCGGCCTTGCGCTCGACGAGCAGGTGGGGCAGCTCGCGCTCGACGTCGTCGGCGGCGGCCGCGATCGCGCCGAGGTACGGCCGCGCACGGGCGTCGACCACTGCCCGTCCGTCGACCATCCGTTCGAGGCCGTACTGACCGACGAGGGTGAGCCCGGGCAGGTCGATCGCCCGGGCGAGGAAGCCGACCGGCCTGCCGCTGACGACGGCCACGGTCGCGATCGTCTCGATCAGGGCCGCAAGCGCGTGGCGTGCGGCGGGCAGGACGCGGGCGGCGGCCGGGTCGTCGACGATGGCGGAGATCGACCCGTCGAAATCGACGAGCACGGCCGCATCGCCGGGGTGCGCCGCCAGCGGGAGCAGCGGCCCGGGCAGGCTCACGCGATGTTGTTTACTGCCCGACGAGCACGACGCAGTTCACGTTCTCGGTCTCCGGAAGTGGAGGATTCGCGAACGGTTCAACGGTCGTGCCGACGCCGACGTCACCTTGGAGCTGCACAGCTTCTTTGTCGAACCCCTGTTTGCACTGCACGGCGGTGCCCCGGTGGGGGTTCGTGTTCGAGGGTGGCGCGAGCTGGTATCCGAGCGAGCGCAGCTTGTTGGTCATGTTGCCGGCGGAGCCCGATGCTGCGCCGGCGTTGAACACGACGACCCGGACCTCACCGCGGGCCTTGGGGTTGTCGGCCCTGGCCGTGGTCGCCGGCTGGGACGACTCGGGGGCGGGCGCCGACGTCGGCGTCGTCGCCTGGCTCGTCTCGGCCGGGGTGGCGCCGTTTCCGGCCGGCCCCTTGTCGATCACCTGGAGGAGCACGATGCCGAGGACGACTGCGAGGCCGACGAGCCCGGCGCCGCGCACGGCCGAGTTGACGCCGGAGCCGCCGCGCCCGCCGATTCCGCTTCCCGTCGGCGCGGTCATGCTCACCGCGAACCCGGGTCCGCGCGGCAACCTTCAATGCGGACACGCCGCCGCTGGTTACGCACTCGCTGCGCGCGCTTGACGGTGAGCGGGTCGTACGAGACCGCAGCGGCGTCGTCGAGCAGCGCGTTCAGCAACGCGTAGTAGCGCGACGGCGAGATGTCGAAGTGCCTGCGGATCGCGGCCTCCTTGGGGCCCGGCTGCTGACGCCAGGTCCGCTCGAAGTCCAGGATGGCGCGACCGCGCGCCGAAAGACTCATCAGATGTCGATAGTGGTCGTTTGTGGCACCGAGAGCAAGCATTTCGAAGAATGGGTGCGCGGAGGCGGCGGCTTTGCCGACCGCCGGAGCAAAGCCGGAGCTTGCGACGGCGACAGAGGGGTCGAGCCGGAGGTCGGATTCGAACCGACGGCCTGCTGATTACAAATCAGCTGCTCTGCCAGCTGAGCTACTCCGGCGTCGCGTCAAAGGGTAGTCGTGCGAAGGCGCGCGACCGTCGCGCACGCGATCGCGGCGGCCGCGCCCACGTTCAACGACGCGACGTGTCCGCGCATCGGAATACGAGCGATGACATCGCAGCGTTCGCGGGCGAGGCGCGACAGCCCGCGCCCCTCGGCGCCGAAGACGAGCATCAGCGGGCGGTCCGCAACGGCGAGCTCGTCGATCGTGACGTCTCCGTCGGCGTCGAGACCGATCGTCCAGACGTCGGAGCGACCCGCCTGGATGATCACCGCCGGGATGCCGGCGGCCGTTGCGATCGGGACGTATTCGATCGCGCCGGCCGCCGCTTTCGTCACCGCAGGTGTGATGCGCGCGGTGCGATGACGCGGCACGACGATCCCCGTTGCGCCCGCGGTCTCGGCGGTGCGCACGACTGCCCCGAGATTCTGCGGATCGGTGACGCCGTCGAGCGCGACGAGAAACGCATCCGGCGCGGCAAGAAGCGCGTCGACGGCGACAGGCTCGATCGGGTCCGCGTCGGCGACGACGCCCTGTGGTACCTCGGTCGCGGCGAGCTCGTCGAGCTCCTCACGTGTGACGTGCCGAACCGGCACGCCCCGGCGCGCCGCGCTGTCGGCGAGCTCGGCAAGGTCAGCCGACCGCCCCGGCGCGACCCACACCGTGCGCACACGACGCCGCCCCGCCGTCAACAGCTCGGTCACCGCCCGCCGCCCCTCGACCCGCTCCCCGCCCACACCAGGGCCGCCCAGCGGCGCGCCGCGTCGTGGCGTCACCGGTGCCAGATCGTGCCGGTCGGTGTGTCCTCGAGCGTGATGCCGCGGGCGGCGAGCTCGGCGCGAATGCGGTCGGCCTCCGCGAAGTCACGCGCCCCCCGGGCCTCGTTGCGACGGCGCACCAGCGCGTCGATCTCGGCATCCTCGGCGCCGAGGCCGTCGTCGAGCGCGAGCCCTACGGCGCCGGCCAGCTCGCGTACGGTGGCCAACCCGATGGCGGCCCGCTCCGCGTCGTTCTCGTCGATCGCGCTGTTCGTCTCCCGCGCCAGGCGGAACACCACCGCCATCGCCTCCGGCGTGCCGAAATCGTCGTCCATCGCCGCCCGGAACTCGGCGAGCGCGTCCTCGTCGAGCGGCGCGTCGCCGGCAACCCCGGCGACGCGCGCCCGGCGAGCGAGGGCGTCGAGCCGCGCGACCGCTTCTTTGGCGTTGGCGAGCTCCCGGTCGCCCATCTCGACCGGGCTGCGGTAGTGGGCCTGTAGCGCCGCCATGCGCAGCGCGCGCGGCCCGTGGGCGTCGATCGCGTCCTTCAGCGTCGTGAAGTTGCCGAGCGACTTCGCCATCTTCTCGTCGCCGACCATGACCATGCCGTTGTGGATCCAATAGCGGGCGAACCGGTGACCCGCCCCCTCGGCCTGGGCCCGCTCGTTCTCGTGGTGGGGGAAGATCAGGTCGTCGCCGCCGCCGTGGATGTCGAAGCCCTCGCCCAGGAGGTCGAGCGACATCGCCGAGCACTCGATGTGCCAACCCGGCCGGCCCTTGCCCCAGGGCGAGTCCCACGCCGGCTCCCCCGGCTTGGCCGTCTTCCAGAGCGCGAAGTCGACCGGGTTGCGCTTCCGCTCGTCGACGTCGACGCGCGCGCCGGCCGACTGGAGAAGGCCCTCGAGGCGGCGGTGAGCGAGCTCGCCGTACTCGGGGAACGACGTGACGTCGAAGTACACACCCTTGCCTTCGACGACGTACGCCCGACCGGTGTCGACGAGCTCGCCGATCAGCTTCACCATACGGTCGATGTACGCGGTCGCGCGCGGCAGCGAGTCCGGACGGCCCACGCCGAGGCGATCCATCTCGGCCCAATAGGCGGCCTCGTATCGCTGCGCGACTTCCGGCTCGGTGCTGCCCTCCTTCGCGGCCCGTTCGATGATCTTGTCCTCGACGTCGGTGACGTTGCTGACGTACGTCACGTCGAGCCCACGCCATTCGAGGTACCGGCGGATGATGTCGAACACGAGCGCGGCGCGACCGTGCCCGACGTGCGGCACCTCGTAGACCGTCGGACCGCACACGTAGATCGAGACGCGACGGGGATCGCGGAGGACGAGCTCGACCTTCTCGCGCGCGAACGTGTCGTGGAGCCGGATCATCCGCCCTCGACGGTATCGAGGAGCGCCACGGCCCAGACGGCAATTCCCTCGCCGCGTCCGATGGCGCCGAGCCCCTCGCCTCGCTTCGGTTTCACCGAGACCAGGTTCTGCGCACCGGGCTCCGGGAACAGCGCGAGCAGCGCTCGCGACACGTTGCCCGTCATTGCACGCACGTGCGGCGCGAGCGGCGGCCGTTCCGCGGCCACGACCACGTCGACGTTGCCGAGTCGCCATCCGGCTGCCGCCACTCTCCCGGCCACATCGCGCAGCAGCCCGATCGAGGACGCGTCCCGGTAGCGGTCGTCGGTGGCGGGAAAGAGCGCGCCGAGGTCGGGCAGCCCGGCCGCGCCGAGAAGCGCGTCGGCGACGGCGTGGGCGACGGCGTCGGCGTCGGAATGCCCTGCCAGCGCCGGACCCTCGAGCTCGACGCCGCCGAGCACCAGCACCCCGCCTTCGCCGAACGCGTGCACGTCGAAGCCCAAGCCGACCCGACTCGAGCTCACCGCTGCTCCTCGGTTGCGCCGACGAGCAGCGCGGCCGCGACCACGAGGTCGGCGGGCGTGGTGACCTTGAGGTTGCGCGGATCGCCAGGGACGACAACGACGCGCCGTCCCGTCGTCTCGACGAGTGCGGCGTCGTCGGTCGCCTCTCCGTCCGCGGCGTGCGCGGCACGCAATACGTCGGTTCGGAACGCCTGAGGTGTCTGCACCGCGACGAGCGCATCGCGCGAGATCGTCTCGACGACGTGTTCGCCGTCCACGCGCTTCACCGTGTCGGTGATGGGGAGGCCGGGCACGGCGGCGTCGGCCCCGCCTTGCACGGCGCCGATCACGGCGTCGAACAGCTCGGGTGGCGCAAGCGGACGGGCGGCGTCGTGGACGACCACGATCTCGGCCGAGCCCGGGACGGCGTCGAGCCCGGCGCGCACCGACGCCGAGCGGGTCGATCCGCCGGGGACGGTGGCTGCGACGGGATCACCGTCCCACGCGACGCCGGCGGGCAGCACGAGGACGGCGTCGTCGCACGCGGCGACCACGGCGTCGACGGCACGATCGACGAGGCGTGTGTCGGCGAGCGTCTCGAACTGCTTTGGCACACCGAAGCGGCTTCCGGAGCCGCCGGCGACGACGATCCCCCAGGTGCTCACTCCGACAGGGTGGCAGATCCCTCTCGGCGCTACTTGCCGAGCGCCTTGTCGAGACGGCCTTCGGCCGCCTCCTCGTCGACGTTCAGGGCGAAGGTCAGCTCGGAGACGAGGATCTGGCGGGCCTTGGCCAGCATGCGCTTCTCACCTGCCGAGAGGCCTTTGTCGTTCTCGCGGATCGACAGGTTCCGGACCACCTCGGCGACCTGGTAGATGTCGCCGCTCTTGAGCTTCTCGACGTGGTTCTTGAACCGTCGCGACCAGTTCGTCGGCATGCGCGCCTCCTTCTTACGAAGGACGGCGAACACCTCCTCGACCTCTTCGTCGTTGATCACGTCGCGCAGCCCGATGTCCTCGGCGTTGTCGGCCGGCACCATCAGTGTCAGGTCCCCGTACGCGAGCTTGAGGATCAGGTAGTCCTTCTTCTCGCCGAAGACGTCCTTCTTCTCCTTCTTCTCGATGGTCGCAGCGCCATGGTGCGGGTAGACGACCTTGTCACCAACGCGAAACGACATGAGGCTCCTCGGAACGAGGCAGAAGGAGACGAAAGAGGAACACAAGGGTACCAGAACACCTCTCGACGACTTGCACGACAGGTAGCCTCGGAATGCCGACGACGGGGAACGGCAGGAGGTGCATGCTCGTGCCCGAACGACGGTTGCTCGACACGACCGAGCTGTTCACGGCGCTGCCCGACGACGCGCTCGACGACTTGCGCAAGCAAGCCACGACGCGCACGTACGAGCGCAACGAGCTGCTGTTCAGTCAGGGCGACCCGGCCGCCGAGCTGTTCGTCATCGAGCGCGGTCGCGTCGCGATCGCGACGAAGGCGCCCGACGGCCGTGAGTCCGTGCTCGCCGTGCTCGAGAACGGCGCCATGTTCGGCGAGCTTCCACTGTTCGACGGCGCTCACCGCTCGGCCGACGCCCGTGCGCTCACGGAGTCGCGGGTGATCGTGCTGGCGTACGACCCCGTCCGCGAAGTGCTCCAGGCACGGCCGGAGCTGCTCTGGACGGTGACCCGCCTCCTCGCCCGCTGGCTGCGCGCCACCGACGAGGCCCTCGCCGACGCCGTCTTCCTCGACGTGCCCGGCCGCACCGCCAAGCGCCTCCTCGAGCTCGCCGGCGCCGACGACGAGTTCAAGCTCCCAGTCACCCAAGAAGAGCTCGCCGGCATGGTCGGCGCCTCCCGCGAACGAGTGAACAAGGCCCTCGCGCTTTTCGCGCGCTTGGGCTGGCTAGAGGTCAAAGGCCGCGGTCGTTACAAGTTCCTCGACCGCCCGGCGTTGGAGGACCGCGCGACGGTGTGACCGGCGCCGGGGGCACCGGACTGATGCGCCCGGGCCGGCACCGCTGATCCGTCCGAGCCCCTGCTCGCCTCGCTTCGCTCGGCTCGGGTCTTCGACCCGGGTCTCGGCCGGGCGGGCCGGACTGCCCGGGACGCATCGCCCGGCGGCCGCCCCCCGCTCCTTTCGCGCGCGGTCAACACGCCACTCCTTGG
>JBKPDG010000159.1:0-4839 GCA_046727755.1 Actinomycetota bacterium | reverse complement strand
GCGTAACAGCATGTGGCGCAGCATCGCGTACCGTGTGCTCACGATGATCGCCAGGCAACTCAGTCGGCGGATGTCATCTCAGCCGTCGGCGAAGAGGAAAGCCAGTGCCTCGGCTACCGGCCCGGGCTGGTCTTCGGGCAGGAAATGACCCGCATCGGGGATTGACGCCAGACGCGCGCCAGGAATCGCGTCGGCCAGCCGCCGGCCGAACTCGGGAGCCAGCCAGCTGTCCTGCTCGCCCCACAGGACGAGCGTGGGCGCGCTGATCTCCCCGTAGCGCGACTCGATCTCTCGGGTGTAGCGCTCGTCGAACTGCGCCACCTGGCGGTAGTAGGCAGCCTGGCCGGCGGGACCGAGCCACGGCCGCAGATACGGTTCGAGCTCGGCGTCGGTCATCTCGCGGGCAATCGCGGTGCGCAGATGCGTGGCGATCATCTGGCGGTGAATGTGCTCGGGCACGGTTTGAAACGCCTCGAGATAGCGCTGCACGTGGCGGGAGAAGGGGGTGATCCACGGCGCGATCGCGACCGCGTCGCACAGCGCCACGCGGCGAAAGCGGCGTTCCTCGAGCAGCATCAGGCGCAGCGTGATCGCGCCGCCGATGTCGTGACCAGCGATGCACGGCTCATCCAGCTGCCAGAGCTCGAGCAGCTCGACGAGCATCCGGGTCTGCGCAGCGAGCGACACGTCTTGGCCCTCGCGCTTCTCCGAGTTTCCGTAGCCGAGCAAATCGCAGACGTAGACGGTGAACCGCTGTGCGAGCTGGATGGCCACGTTGCGCCACAGGTACGACCAGCTCGGCGTCCCGTGCAAGAGCAGGACCGGGGGACCGTCCCCGAGCACCTCGTAGGCGACTGTGCCGCCGGCTGACTCGTAGGCCATGCTCACCCGCCACTCGTCCGCGGAGCTCACTGCTCCCTATGGACCCGACGTCCCGTTCCGAGGCTCCAGGATCACGACCGGGATCTTCCGGCGCTTGGCAAGGCGCTGGAAGAAGTCGTATCCGGGATAGACCTCCGACAGCTTTGGCCACAGGTGCTCGCGCTCCTCGTCACCCGCGACGCGCGCCCTCACCGCGCGCACCTCGGAGCCGAGCTGGAGCGTGGTTCCCGGGTTCGCGACGAGGTTGTGGAACCAGGCGGGATGGGTCGGCTGGCCCGCTTTCGATGCAACCGCCGCGACGACCCCGGCCGCCTCGTGATAGATGAGCGGCGAGGTTCGCCGCACGCCGGTCTTGGCGCCGAGGTGGTCGACCAGGACGATCCGCGCGGCGGGCAGGCCGGGAAGATGGCCACCGATGCGGCCGCCCGTCCGCCGATACAACGCCACGTGGATCCTCGCCGAGCGGCGGCCGAGATAAATGCCACGCCGGTTGGCGATCTGCGAACTCCAGATCGCCAAACGCCCACAAAGCGAGACACCACGACCTCGGCGTTTCTTGCGATCCCGACCGCGCCTGCCTCGGTCGTCCTTCAGTGGCTCGTCATAGCGCGGCACGGTCCCCTCCGTCCAGTCGGCGCAGCACGGCGCTCTCGAGATGGCGGAGCGCGGCCACGATCAGCACCTGCCACAAACACCTTCATCAGCGGCTCCTTGACCGGGGACCCATCTACACGTACATGACAAGCTGGCAGCCCCGGCCGTGACACCTCCGAGCCAGACCTGATCACAGGATCAAGAGACATTGAGGGGAACGACCGTCTCGGGCGATTGGTTCGTGGTGCCCGGCTCCGGCACCGGCGAGCTCGCAGGCCTGCGCGGCGAGGGCGGCTTCAGCGCCGTACTCGACCAGGGCGCCGAGATCACGCTCGACTACTGGTTCGAGTAGCGGAAATCGTCCGCGGTCTGGCACCCCGAATCGGCCCGCCGACGACCCCATGCGGTCCGGCAAGCCTGGCCTATGCTCGCGGGGTGGCAGCCGGTGCGGGCCAGATCATTCCGGAGCTACCGATCATTCGCACCACAGCGGAGGGCGAGCAGCGGGCGACGTTCTTCGAGCTGTTCTTTGCCCTCGTCTACGTCTTCGCGGTCACACAGCTGTCGCACCACCTGCTCGACGACCTCAGCTGGGCGGGCGCGGCCCAAACGGCGCTCATGCTCGTGGCGCTGTACTGGGCGTGGAACTACACGACGTGGATGACGAACTGGTTCGACCCGGACACGGCGCCGGTCAGGCTCGTGCTGGTTTTCGTGATGCTCGCGAGCCTGCTGATGGCGGTCGCGATTCCTGAGGGATTCGGTGCGTACGCGCTGTTGTTCGCGTGCGCCTAATCGGGCCTCCAGATCGGCCGCAACGCGTTCGTGGTCGCTGTCACGCCGCGCGGACCGTTCAACCAGAAGTTCCGTCAGATCCTGGCCTGGAGCGCGCTGTCGGCACCGCTCTGGGTGGCGGGCGGCGTCGTCGACCCCGACGCGTGGCGGTGGGTGCTGTGGCTGGGTGCTCTCGGGCTCGACCTCGCAGGGCCGCTGATGACGTATTGGCTGCCGGGCGCGGGCACGACGCCGATGAGCCAGTGGCAGATCGAGGGCGCCATTTTGGCGAGCGCTTCCAGCTGTTCGTGATTATTGCGCTCGTGATTATTGCGCTCGGCGAGAGCGTGGTGCTGGCGGGCGCGACCGCCTCCGACACGGGGTTGAGCGTCGACGTCGTCGCCGCGCTCCTGCTCGCGTTCCTGTCCTCGACGGCGCTCTGGTGGCTGTACTTCGGCCAGCTGGCTGGCACGGTGCTGGAGCGGATCCGCGCGGCGAGCGCCGGCGAGCGAGCCAGATCGGGCGCGACATCTACACCTACCTCCATCTTCCGATCATCGCTGGGATCGTGCTCGTCGCAGTCGGCGACGAGCTCGTGATTGCGCACCCGAGGGACGACCTGCACGACGCGGGAGCACTCGTCGCGCTCGGCGGCCCCGCGCTCTTCCTCGGCGGCCTGATGGCCTGCGCAGCGAGGGTCGGTCAGTCACAGAGCCTGCCGCGAGTCGTGGCAGTCGTCGCGCTGCTCGGGGCCGTGCCGCTCGCCGCCCGCGCTGACGGGCTGGTGCATCACGCCTCGGGGAAAGCCTCATGCGAACCTCCTAGTAGGGGGAGGGACGTCAGGCTGCCGCGAGCGCTAGCAGATGATGTGCTCCTGGATGATGCCAAGCGCCGCGACCGCGACGAGACTGGGTTCGCGGGGCCGGAGGTTTCGAGGACAAGCGCACAGCAATGATGCCGTCCGCCGCGGATTTCCGCGCGTTAGCACGCACGATCGAGGGTGAACTCATCGTCCCCGGCTCGCCGGAGTACGAGACGGTGCGCAAGCCCGCGATGGTGCGCTTCGGGAACGTAAGGCCGGCGGCGATCGTGCGGTGCGAGGCGCCGGCGGACGTGTCCGAGGCCGTCGCGTTCGCGCGCCGTTTCGGGTTGCAGACGGCCACGCGCAGCGGAGGGCACTCCGTTGCCGGCCGTTCATCGACCGAGGGGCTCCTCATCGACGTCGCGCCGATGCGCTCGTTGTCGGTGGCGGGCGGCGTGGCGACGGTCGGGGCCGGTGTGCGGCT
Organism: Actinomycetota bacterium; assembly: GCA_046727755.1. Lineage (GTDB taxonomy): Bacteria > Actinomycetota > Acidimicrobiia > IMCC26256 > JACDBD01 > JALZAA01. The sequence continues at coordinate 1,303 of JBKPDG010000159.1, read as the reverse complement.
CGGAGGTCTCTACGACGCGCTGCAGGAACATGGTCGCACGATCCCTGCAGGCTGCGGTTCGGCGGTCGGGATCGCCGGTCTTACGCTCGGCGGCGGCATCGGGATTCTTGGCCGCAAGTACGGTCTCACGTGCGACCACCTGCGCCGAGCAGAAGTCGTCATGGCGGACGGTCGCGTCGTCGCGTGCGACGAGCACGCCGAGGCGGAGTTGTTCTGGGCGCTGCGCGGTGCCGGCGGCGGCAACTTCGGCGTCGTCACGTCGTTTGTCTTTCGTACCGTGCCGGCACCGGCGGCCACGGTCTTTCACTTGGGCTGGCCACTCGCGCTCGCCGCCAGAGTGATCGAGGCGTGGCAGGTCTGGGCTCCAACCGCCCCGGACGAGCTCGACGCCACCCTGCGGTTGAGCGCCGTCGGGGACGGCGTGCGCCCACCTGTGGTCGACCTGTTCGGCACCATGCTGGGCGGCGAGGCCGACGCCGGGCAGGTGCTCGACGACCTGGTTGCCCGGGTCGGGGCAGAGCCCGCATGGGCGTCCCGCCGACACATGTCCCACCGGGAGGCGAAGCGATACCTTGACGGGCTCAAGCCCGTCGAGGATCGGGGAGAGCAAGCCGCTTCCCACCAGGCGCCCGAGCAGGGTCCTATCTTCAGCAAGTCAGAGTTCTTCAGGCGACTGCTGCCGCCGGACGCGATCGCAGCGCTGGTGAAGAACCTCACCCGAGGGCTGGCAATGGGCCACTCGCGGGAGATCGCCTTCTTGCCGTGGGGAGGCGCGTACAACCGCGTCCGCGCGGAGGACACGGCGTTCGTCCACCGTGACGAGCGCTTCCTAGTCCAACATCTGCTCGTGGTCGATGCCCACTCCGTCACGACTGAACAGCACGCCGCCGACGGCTGGCTCGCGCGATCGTGGGCGCTCGTGCACCCGTGGGGATCCGGGGGCGTCTATCCCAACTTCCCGGATTCCGATCTGCAGGACTGGCCGCATGCCTACTACGGGCGAAACTACGACCGGCTACTGCGCGTCAAGGCCAAGTACGACCCCGACAACTTCTTCCGCTTCCACCAGTCGCTGTCGGCCTCCTAGCGGGGGCGGTAGGGCGCGAGCAACGTGTCGAGTTCGCGCCGGAGCCAGGCGTCGAGCCGGCCCTTGCGGTAGATGGCCCAGGTGATCAGCGCACCGTTGTAGGTCGTCTGGACGCCCTGCGCGAGCCGTGCGGTATCGGTCGCCTCGAGCTCGCCGGCCTCGACGGCGGCGTCGAGCAGCCGCTTGATTTCCTCGCGCACGGCGGTCGTGTAGGCG
>JBKPDG010000158.1:0-3791 GCA_046727755.1 Actinomycetota bacterium | reverse complement strand
TTCTCGAACTGGCCGTGGTCCCGTTCGAGATAGCCGCGGTCGGCGCCATACCCGTCCCCGGTGAGCACGGTGCCCACATTGTTGACGACGTCGAAGGGCCGGCCGTGCAGTGGCACCGTGTGCCATTCCGGCCTGGTTCCGACCTCGAGTTCCACCTGGTGCCCGCCCGAGAGGGCCGAGACGGCCGTGACCTCGTCGGCCGCCAGCCGGAGCTGACATTCGTCGGCGGGGTCCTGCTCCGCCACGGGAACCCGCAGCGCGGCTCGCGTGGAAGTCCACTGGAAGCTGGACTCGGGCGCGGGGCCCTGCTCCGCACCCCAGAACCCGTCGGCGAGCTGCGTGTCCCGCCAGACGTCCGAGCCCGTGACGCGCGTCCCGCTCAGCCGCACACCGAGCCGGCGGTTGTCGAATCGCCCCCGGCGGTGAATGCCGCACCGGAGCTCGACCTCGCGAAAGTGCGAGGCGAACAGGATCCTCGGGCAGGCGGCGCCGAGCGTCGAATTACGGCGCAAGGCACGTGCCAACGGCGCGAGCCAACTGGGTTCGACGAGCACGTCGCTGTTCACGAGGGCCACGTAATCGACGCCGTCCAGATCGCGCAGCACGAGATTGCACCCGCCCGCGAAGCCGAGGTTCCGGTCGCTGGTGATGATCCGGACGTCGGGGAGCTCGTCGCGTGTCCTGGCGACGACGTCATCGGAGGACGCGTTGTCGACGAGCACGACTTCGAGACGCCCCGGTGGCCACTCGGTGGCGCACAGGCGGCGGAGGCATTCGACCGTCAGGTCACCGCCGTTGTAGTTGAGGACGACGGCCCGGACGTTGCCGGACTCGTTCACGCTTGCAGCTGCTGGACGAGACGCTCGAGCGGCTGCCGGTAGTGGGGGAGGAGCGGCAGCCCGCCGAGGCGCAGCGCGGCGTTGTCGAGCACCGAGTTGGCCGGGCGCGGGGCGGGCCGGGGCGGGTCGAGGTCGGCGGTCGGGATGGGCCGGACTCGATCCGGGTCGAGGCCGGCGACCTCGAGAACGGTGCGGGAGAACTCGAACCACGAAACCGCGCCCTGGTTCGTCACGTGGAAGATGCCGGGCCGTCGTTCGATCGCCAGCTGGCGGATCATCGGCGCCAGGTCGTCGGCGAAGCTCGGCTGGCCGCGCTGATCGTCGACGAACGTGAGCTTCTCGTGCTCCCCGGCAAGGCGCAGGATCGTCTTCACCATGTTGCTCCCGTGCCGTCCGCACACCCACGACGTGCGCACGATCGTGGCGCCGCGATCGAGCTCCGCCTCGCCCCCGAGCTTCGAGCGCCCGTAGACCGACCGCGGGTTCGGCGTATCCCACTCGACGTACGGCTCCGCCTTGGTGCCGTCGAAGACGTAGTCGGTTGACAGGTAGCAGACCCACGCCCCGACGCGCCGGGCGCCCTCGGCGACGTGGCGCGTCCCGAGCGCGTTCACGTGGAAGGCATGGTCGGGGTCTCCCTCGCAGGCGTCCACGGCCGTCCACGCGCCGGCGTGGACGATCACGTCCGGCGCCGTCGACGTGATCGCCTGGAGGACGGCATCGCGATCCCCGACGTCGAGGGTGGCGTGGTCGGCGGCGGTCAGCTCGTCGCCGGCGCACGCGTCCACGACCTCGCGCCCGATCTGTCCTCCGGCGCCGGTGACGAGTACGCGTGTCATGTCACCCGGTATTCGACCAGGCTGCGCCCTCCACGACGGGCGCCCGCTCGCGGAGTGGCTCCCACCAGCCGCGATGCTCGGCGTACCACGCCACCGTCTCGGCAAGGCCGCGGTCGAATGGGATGCGCGGCTCCCAGCCGAGCTCACGGCGGATCTTCGACCAGTCGAGCACGTAGCGGCGATCGTGCCCGGGCCGGTCGGGGATGATCGTCTTGAGGTCGGCCGGCTTGCCGAGCTCGGCGAGGACGCCGTCGGCGATCTCCTCGATGCTCTTCTCGACGCCCGTGCCCACGTGGTACGTCTCCCCCACGCGGCCGCGCTCGAGGACGGCGTCGATGGCGGCGCAGTGGTCGAGGGCGTGGATCCACTCGCGCCGGTTCTCGGTCGACGCGTACATCTGCACGGGCTGGTCGTCGAGGGCGCAGGTCACGAAGACCGGGATCACCTTCTCCGGAAACTGGTACGGCCCATAGTTGTTGGCGCAGTTCGTGATCGTGACGGGTAGTCCATACGTCTCGTGGTAGGCGCGCACGGCGTGGTCGGCAGCCGCCTTCGACGCGTTGTACGGGGTGCGGGGGCGATACGGCGAGGTCTCGGTGAAGACCTCGTCCGTGTCGAGCGGGAGATCGCCGTAGACCTCGCACGTCGAGATGTGGTGAAAACGGCGGATCCCGGCCGTGCGCGCCGCCTCCAGCAGGGTTTGGGTGCCGACGACGTTCGTCCGGAAGAAGAGACCGGGGTCGAGCACCGCCAGGCTGTTGTGCGACTCGGCAGCGAAGTTGACGATCACGTCGATCTCGCGGGCGCGCAGCAGCTGCTCCACCAGCGCGAAGTCGGCGATGTCGCCGTGGACGAAAGTGATGCGGTCTTCGATGTCTTCGAGGCTCGGGCGGTTCCCGGCGTACGTCAGCAGGTCGAGCACCACGGCGTGATCGCCCGGGTGGCGCTCGACCCAGTAACGCGTGAAGTTGGATCCGATGAAACCGGCGCCGCCGGTCACAAGCAAGTTCATGACTGCTCTATGTTCGCAGACCCATATGGGGCCGCCACTGCGGTTCGATCTCGCTCCGCAGTGGGTTCGTCTGATCCCGCTTCGAGAGGATCGGGTCGACGATGCCCCAGTCGGCGCCGATCTCGGGATCGTCCCATGCGACCCCGAGCTCGTCGGCCGGGTTGTAGTAGGAGTCGACGAGGTAGGTGATCGTCATGTCGGTGACCGACGAGAACCCGTGGGCGACGCCGGGCGGGATGAACACGCCCCGGTGGTCGTGGGTGCCGTCAGCGTTTTGGCCGAGATCGAGCGCGAGCGTGGCGCCGTCGGTCGGCGACCGGTCGCGCAGGTCGTGCAGGACGACCCGCGCCCGTCCGTTCATCACGTACCAGTAGTCGGCCTGGTGCAGGTGGTAGTGGAGCCCCACGACGGCGCCCGCCTGCCGGTCCCCCCGATTGCCCTGCACCATCTCACGACCGTTCGGAAACCACTCACGTCGGTACGTCTCGACGAAGATCCCGCGCTCGTCGCGATGCACGGTGGGCTCGACGACATACACACCGACGATGACCTCGGACTCCGTGACCGTCGCCATGCGACTACTTGTTGGCGCCGAAGCGCCTGACGAAGTCATTGACGGTGTAGTACGCGTCGATGGACTCACCGGCGTCTCCCCAGAATCCGTCGATGACGTCGTACTCGATCGTTCCCGCTTCGACGAAGTGATTGTTGACGTCGGTGATCTCGAGCTCGCCGCGATTCGACGGTGTGAGCGTCGGAAGCACCTCGAACACCGACCCGTCATAGAAGTAGACGCCCGTCTCTGCGTACGGGCTCGGCGGCTCCTGGGGCTTCTCGGCGATGCTCAGGATGCGGCCGTCTGTGATCTCGGGAACGCCCAGATGACGCAGGTGCGTGGGGTCGCCGAGCTCGGCGAGCAGGACGCGCGCGCCTCGCTCTTGACGGTGGAAGCGCTCGACCGACTGCGCGATGGATCGCTCGAACACGTTGTCGGCAAGGACCACGACGACCTTGTCGCCGTCAGCGAAGCGCTCCGACAGGCCGAGCGCCTCGGCGATGCCACCCGGGCGTTCCTGGTACGCGTAGAGAAGCCGGTCGAGT
>JBKPDG010000157.1:0-16715 GCA_046727755.1 Actinomycetota bacterium | reverse complement strand
GGCCTCGGCCGCCGGGACGGGGGCCAGCGGCCGGGCCGGCATGCCGCGGGGGATGAGGGCGACACCGGCGGCGGCCTCGACGGTCAGCCGCTCGAGCGCATCCGTCGGCGCCTCGGGTCCCGCGCCGAGCCAGTCGACGAGCCCGGTCGGCGGTTCGGACGCCAGCCCGAACAGGGCGGGCTGGTCGCCATCGAGATCCGCGAGCCGGGCGCCGCCCCGCCGGCCGAGCACGAGCGCGCAGACGGCGGCGAGCACGGACGTGCCCGAGCCGCCCTTCGGTGACCACAAGGCGAGCAGCACCGCTCCCCTCCTTCTCCTTCTTCTCTGCGCGCACGCGCGTCGGCGCGCGCGACGGGATAAGAGAGGGAGAGCGGGGGAACGCAGAAGCTCCCCGACGACGGGGAGCGTGCGACGAACGTAGGGATCCGTGGGCCTGATGTCAAGAGGCGCGTAGGCTCAGGCCGCAATGGGCGTGCGCACCAACTCCGCCGCGTTTTTCGACCTCGACAAGACGATCATCGCCAAGAGCTCGGTGCTCGCGTTCGGCAGGCCGTTCTACCGGGAGGGCCTGTTGTCGAGACGGTCGATCGTCAAGAGCCTGTACGCGCAGGTGGTCTTCATGATGGTCGGCGCGGACGAGCAGAAGATGGAGAAGCTGCGCGTCGCGATGTCGGCGATGACGCGGGGATGGAATCGTGACCACGTCGCGACGATCGTGCGCGAGACGTTGACGGATGTGATCGAGCCGATCATCTACGCCGAGGCGCTCGAGCTGTTCGACGAGCACCACGCGGCCGGGCGCAAGGTGGTCATCGTGTCGTCGGCGCCCCTCGAAGTCGTGCAACCGCTGGCCGAGTTCCTCGGCGCCGACGAGGGCGTCGGAACACGCGCCGCCGTCGACACCGACGGGAACTACACCGGCGAGCTCGAGTTCTACGCCTACGGCGCGCACAAGGCGCAGGCCATTCGCGAGCTCGCCGCCCGGCAGTACATCAACCTCCCGATGTCGTACGCATACAGCGACTCGATCACCGACCTACCGATGCTCGAGGTGGTCGGCCACCCGGTCGCCGTGAACCCCGACAAGGAGCTGGCGCGGATCGCACGCGAGCGCGAGTGGGAGACGCGCGACTTCGAGCGTCCCGTGCGGCTGCGTGACCGCATGCCTGTGCCCCCGGCCGGTCCCACGCTCGCGGTCGGCGGCGCGCTCGCCGCCGCCGGCGCGGGCGTCGCGGTGTGGTGGTGGCTGCGCCGCCGCAACGATGCCGCCTGACGGCAGCGATCGGGCTGACGTCCCGCGCGTTCGCCTCGCGCAGCTCCCGACTCCGCTGGAGCCGATGGACCGGTTCTCCGAGTGGCTCGGTGGACCGCAGGTGCTGGTCAAGCGGGACGACCTCACCGGGCTGGCGCTCGGCGGCAACAAGGCGCGCAAGCTCGAGTACCTGTGCGGTGAGGCGCAGGCGCGCGACTGCGACGTGCTCGTCACCGGCGGTGGCGCGCAGAGCAATCACGCCCGCATGACGGCGGCGGCGGCGAACCGACTCGGGTTCGACTGTCACCTCGCCGTCGGCGGGAAGGAGCCCCGCGTCTACAGCGGGAACCTGTTGCTCGACCGCGTGCTCGGCGCCACGCTCCACTTCACGGGCGCGGACTCGTACTACGAGGTCGAGACCGCGATCGAAGCGCTCGCGGCCCGCCTGGAGGCGAACGGCCGGCGCCCGTTCGCCATGCCGATCGGCGGCGCGTCCGTCACCGGCGCGGCGGCGTACGCATGGGCGAGCGACGAGCTGCTCGCACAGGTCGATCGGGACGGGCACGGTGACGTCGACTGGGTGGTAGTGGCCGACGGCTCGGGCGGCACGCACGCCGGGCTCGTCGCGGGGCTGGGCGGGCGGGCCCGCGTGCTGGGCGTGGACGTCGGGACGCGCCCGGACCTCGACGACGTGATCCCCCGACTGGCGGGCGAAGCGGCGGCCCGCGCCGGGCGGACGGCGCCACCCGACGAGCTCTTCCTCGACCACTCGCGCTTCGGCGACGGCTACGGCGCTATCACCGAGGACGCCCTCGAGGCGATCGAGCGGGTCGCCGCGCTCGAGGGCGTCGTCCTCGATCCCGTCTACACGGGGAAGGCCATGGCGGGGCTGATCGCGGCGACGCGCGAGGGGCGCATCGGTGGCGGCGACACCGTCGTGTTCTGGCACACCGGCGGCGCGGTCGCGCTGTTCGCCCACCGCTACGCCGAGCTGTTCTCGGGTCGTTAGACGCGAACGTGCCCGGGTGGGGCCCGGGCACGATACGGAGGCCCTTGCCGCCGGCGCTCGAGCCGGCGGTGGGCCGGCGGTCAGACTTCGCGGACCTTGCGGGCTACCGCGATGCCGATCGCCACGAGAATCAGCAAGACGAGCAACTTCTTCACAGCAGATCTCCTGGTCGACGGGCGCTGCCCCGATGCTATCGAGACTGTTAGACCGGTGTCGGAGGTGAACGGGGTCTGGTGGCCCCCCTCGTCTTCAAAACGAGTGGGACGGGCGATCCCCGTCCGGTGGGTTCGATTCCTGCCACCTCCGCGATCCGCCGTCCGGAACCGGCAGGGAGGCACCAATGAACCCATCGCAACGCGTCCGCAGGATCATCGCGACCGTCTTGCTCGTCGTTGGCGGGCTCGGCCTCGCCGTGGCGAGCACGGGCTGGTGGCTCGAGCGCAATTTCCTGAACACGGAGCGCTTCACCGGCACCGCCAACAACGTGATCGACGAGGTGAACACGCAGGACGCGATCACGCAGGTGCTCGTGCGCCAGATCTCGTCGGCCGCCGGTCAGAACCTCGAGCTTGCCCAGCCGCTCCTCGCCACCGTGGTGCAGCACGTCGTCGACAGCGATGCCTTCCGCGCCATCTTCGATCGGGCCTTGGCGGAAGCACACACGCTCGTGGTCGATCGAGACGCCGAGCAGGTCGTCCTCGACCTGACCGCGACATACGACCGCATCAAGGGTCCCCTCGAACGGTTCGCGCCCGACCTGGCCGCCGACCTCCCGAGCCGGGAGCAGCTGGAGGTCGTCCTCGTCGAGCGATCGCAGCTCACCGCGGCCTGGGACGCTATCGATCTCGTCCAAGACGTGATCGCCATCGTGACGGTCGCGGCGCTCGTTCTGCTCGCCGCCGGGATCGCGCTCTCGTACGAGCGTTGGCGCGCGCTCGCGCTCGCGGCCTGGGTCATCGTAGGAACGCTCGCGGTCATCCTGCTCGCGCTGGTCGTGGTCAGATCCGTGATTCCCGACCGGATCTCGGACGCGGTCTATTCGCGGGCGGCCAAGACCGGCATCGGCGTGATCACGCACGGGCTCGTGGTGCAATCGATCACGTTGGCGGTCATCGCCGGCGTCGTCGCTCTCGCCGCCGTCTGGACGCAGCGGCACGGGCTGTCGGCGTGGGCCGACGCCTTCCGCCGTCTGTGGCGGTGGGTTCAGTCGCGGCTCCCCCGGCGCGCCCCCGTCCCGACCCCGGACACGGAGCCCGCGCCCGTACCCGTCGCCGCGGCCACCGGCGCCGGCGCCGCCGGTGTCGCGCCCGAGGTCACGAACGCGATCGATCGTCTCCTCGCCCGCGGAGGGGCGCGCGGCCAGCACGCGTGGCGCGCCATGGCCCTGCTCGGCATCGGGCTGTTCGCGGTGCTCGCACCCGGCGGTCTCACAACCGTCGTGGTCGTCTTGATCGGCGTCGGCGCGCTGTACCTCGCGGTGGTCGAGGGTGTGGCGGCGTTGCGTTCGCCGCCGCAGTCCACACCCGAGGCGACGAGATGAGCCCCAACCGAACGGCCGGACCGCTACTGCCGCGCCATCGCGACCTGGAGCTGCTCCTCGGGTGAGATCACGTGGTCGTGGTTCGGCTGATCTCGGCGGTGCCGTCCCGAGCGGGCGCCGGGTCGGGCTTCCGCATCGACAGGCGGTGGGCCAGCGTGACCTCGACGACGGCGACGATCGACCCGACCGCCGCGCCTGCCAGTGTGTTCACGACGAACACCGCGACCACGCCCAGGCTCTCGAACGCCTCGACGAAGCCGTGCACGACGTTCTCCTCGAAGACGATCGGAAGCGTGACGAGGAGGAACACCAGCCAGAAGTGGCCTCGGACCAACTGGCGCGAGCGACGAAACGCACTCCGCACCTTCCGGTCCTCCATCACGAGTGCCGGGCCGACCAGCGAATGGACGGTGAAGAAGATCATGCCGGGGACGAGCAGTGCGATCGAGAACACCAACGTGCCGAGCGCCAGGAGCACGTCGGCGACGATGAGCCGCCCGTACGGCAGTGTCCGAAGGATCTGACCGAGCGGCTGGCGGGGGTGGCCGCGCTCCTCCTGCCCGGCGACGCGGTCCATCAAGCCGGCGAAAAACTCCGTCCCCAGGACGGCCAGCCCCGCCACCGTAAACAGGAGGGCGACGAGCCCTGGGTTGTCGCCGGCCTGGTCGGCGAGCACGTCGACGAGGACGTCGACACTCGCGCTGATCCCGAACACGACGAGGGCGGTCCCGGCGATCATGCCGAACCGGCGCCGGTAGGTGCCGAACGCGGCCGCGACCACCGGGCGCACACCGACCGAAGGAAGACCTTGTGCACCTACCTCTGGCACCGGCGCAGCGTAGCGAGCGCGAACGTTGCGAACGCGACGTAGATTCGGTCGTCGACCTGATGAAGGAGGCGCGTCGTGGAGTACCGGCAGCTGGGACGGACGGGGATCCGGGTCTCGGAGCTGTGCCTCGGCACGATGACGTTCGGACGCGAAGCCGACGAGGCGACGAGTCGCAAGCTGGTCGATCGCTTCCTCGAGACGGGCGCCAACTTCGTCGACACCGCCGACGTGTACGCCGACGGCGAGTCGGAGGAGATCACCGGCCGTGCCCTGCAAGGCCGGCGCGACGACGTGGTGCTCGCCACCAAGGTGCGCTTCCCGACGGGCCCGGGCGTGAACGACTCGGGCGCGTCGCGGCGTCACATCCGGATGGGGATCGAGGCGTCGCTCCGACGTCTCGGGACGGAGTGGATCGACCTGTACCAGGTCCATTGCTGGGACGCGCGCACGCCGCTCAAGGAGACGCTGTCGACGCTCGACGATCTCGTCCACGAAGGCAAGATCCGCTACGCCGGGGCGAGCAACTACACCGCCTGGCAGCTCGCCAAGTCGATCGGTCTGGCCACACGCCGGGATTGGGACGGGTTCGTGTCGCTCCAACCGGAGTATTCGCTGATCACGCGCGACATCGAGCGCGAGCTGCTCCCCTTGTGTCGTGAGGAAGGACTGGCCGTGCTCCCGTGGAGCCCGCTCGCCGGGGGCGTCCTCACCGGGAAGTACCGCGAGGGCGAGGACTTCCCGACCGGGACCCGGGGCGGCGACACCGAGGAGCCGATCACGTTCACGTACCGGCTCCACGACCGCGCCTGGAACATCGTGGAGGCGGTGCGCAAGGTCGCCGACGAGGTGGGGAAGACGCCGTCGCAGGTGGCGCTGAACTGGGTCGTGCACCGGCCCGGCGTGACTGCGCCGATCATCGGCGCCCGCAACCTTTCACAGCTCGAGGACAACCTCGGCGCCGTCGGCTGGCAGCTCGAGGAGGAGCACTGGCGGGCGCTGTCGTGGGCGAGCGCCTTCCCGCGCGGCTACCCGTACGACTTCATCGACTACTCCGACGCCGAGCACTGACGAACGCCGCGAAGAACGCGACGAGGCCCGGCCGTAGCGGCCGGGCCTGCGGCCTTCCCGGGACCTGCGGTGGTTCTCAGACCGCCAGCAGGTCGCGGGCGCCGGTGTCGGCGGACGGGTGACGAAGCTTCGACATCGCCCGGGCTTCGATCTGGCGGATGCGCTCCCGGGTGAGGTTGAAGTACTCGCCGACTTCCTCGAGCGTGCGCGGCTCGCCTCGATCGAGCCCGAACCGCAACGCGAGGATCTGGCGCTCGCGCTCGTCGAGCGGCGCCAGCAGCTTCTCGATCTCGGCCGGCAACAGGGCGGTGGCGGCGACCTCGAACGGCGACTCGGCCGAGCGGTCCTCGACGATGTCGCCCAGCTCGGCGTCGCCGTCCTCGCGCAAGGGCTCCGACAGCGACAGCGGCTCGGCCGCGAACCTCAGCGCCTCGGTCACCTTGTCCTCGGGCATCTCGACCTCGAGGGACAGCTCGGCGAGCGTCGCCGGACGCCCGAGCTTCAGCTCCAGGCGTGAGCGCGCCTTCTGGAGCCGGGCGAGCGTGTCGCCGGCGTGGACGGGCAGCCGGATCGTCCGGCCCGTGTTGGCGATGCCGCGGGTGATCGCCTGGCGAATCCACCACGTGGCATACGTCGAGAACTTGAATCCCTTGCGCCAGTCGAACTTCTCGACCGCGTGCATGAGCCCGAGGTTGCCCTCCTGGATGAGGTCGAGGAGCGGCAGGCCCGAGGCCTGGTACTTCTTGGCGATCGAAACGACCAGCCGCAGGTTGGACTGCACGAACGTGCGCTGAGCGTCGTCGCCTTCGCGAGCGGCGCGGCGCAGCTCACGCTTCTTGGCCGCGGTGAGATCCTTGCCGGCGGTCAGGAGGTCGCCCCGGGCGGCGTTGCCACCTTCGATCTGCTGGGCCAGCCGAACTTCGTCGTCCTTGGTGAGCAGCGGGTACTGCCCGATATCGGTCAGATAGAGCCGGACGAGGTCTTCCTCGTCCCGCTCGACTCGCTCCTTCGCCACGGATGCCTTTCTCGTTGGGGGGACGACGGTCCGGTCAGCTCATGGAGAAACGGGGTGCACGAACCAGGAGTTCCCAGGTGGGTGGGAAGAAGACCCGGTCGGTGCCTTGTCCCAAGTACGATACCGACTCCGTCAAGGCAAGTTTTCCACAGGCCGGGGCGGCCGTACGCACCGGGCGAAAGGGCCGGGAGGGGTCGTGGCCGATCTGGAACTGGCCCTGATCATCGGGAGCTTCGAGTCCCGCACGGCCCGGCAGGGTGAGCTCGCCGCCGTCCTGGCGAAGTACGTCGTGCTCACGCGCCGCCGGCCGCAGTGCCGCAACGTCGACCTGGTCGCGTCCGGCTCCCGTCCCGGTCGGTTGGTGGTGATCGAGAAGTGGGAGAGCGCCGACGACGCCCGCGCCCACCTCGACGCGCCCGAGACGGTCGAGATGGCGACGGCGGCGCGTGACGTGCTCGCGGGGCCGCCCGACCTCGACCTGTTCGAGTCGATCAGCGCGCAGGACCTGGAGTAAGCAGCGCCTAGAGCAAAGCGAAGCTTCGCTTCGCTCCGCCGTCTGCTTGTCCATCAGCCCTGTGCGCGCAGGCTCTCCTTGCGGATGGCCGACTTCTGCTTGGGCTCGGGGCGAGGGTCGGCGGCCTTGCACTCGGCGCACAGCGCGAGCAGCTCGGTCCACGTGAATCGATCCGCGGTCCAGAGCCGCTCGAAGGCTTCGTCGGCGACATCAGTGAACCCGTTGTACAAGCGGAACACGTACTGCCTTCGTACCTTGCGCGTGAGCTCGCCGAGTCGCGCGGTGCGGCCCTCAGCGAAAGCCGACCATGCCGCGCGCTGCGCGTCGGTGAGCTCTTCGTCGACCGGCGCGTCGGCGAAGCCCTCGAGGCGGTCGCGGGCGCGGAACAGCTCGTTCGCCAGCTCCGTGCGCGCCAGCGGCTCGTTGAACGTGGTGCGGTGACGGCCGTCCTCGAAGTTCGCGCCCGAGAACCACAGCACGGCGCGCCGGTCAACCACGTCGGCGGTGCTCCCGGTGAGCGGGAGCGGCAGCTCCTCGTCGATCTCGATGCGGATCGGGACGTCGTCGGGGAGCCCGACCTTGGACGCGAGCTCCTCAGCGATGCCGGCGATCACGCCCGCGTCGTACTGGACGTAGCTGAACTGCTCAGGCGTGACCTCGACGCGCGCCACGCGAGCTAGGACGCGCGCTGGTCGGCGGTTGCCGCGGCTTCGGCTTCGGCCTGCGCCTCAACGGTCACTTCGGACAGCTCGTCGATCTCGTCGGTGCTGAACCCGGCCATCTGACGGAACTTGCGCGCCAGCTGGATCGGGTTCTCGTCGGTCTCGCCCCGGAACCCGCCCAGGCTGAACAGCTTGTCGACGGTGCGCTGGAACTCGAGCGCCCGCTCGCGCCGCTCGGGGTCGTTCTCCGTGAGGCGGCGCAGCCAGTCCGAGCCCATCTTCACGTGCGTGACCTCGTCGGCGAGCATCCAGTCCTCGCACGCGGCGAGCACCGGGTCGCCCGAGTTGTCACCGAAGAGCTTCATCGTGTTGAACACATCGATGGCGAGTCCCTCGAGCGCACGGTTCACGCCCGTGAGGCGCAAGAGCGCGTCCTCGGCGCACGCCGCCTCGTAGAGGAACGTCGCCTCGCTGAACTCGCCGATCTCCGTGCCCATGTGCTCGGCCAGCTTCACCGAGATCTCGCAGTGGCGCGACTCGTCCCACGACTGACGGGCCATGTCGAGCTTGAGCTGGAACGGCACGTCCTCGTCGTCGAAGTCGAACGTCGTGCGGCCCGCGCCTTCGAGCGCCTGCAGCTCGCCCATGAAGATGCCGTGCATGAGCTGGCGGGCACGGTCGGGTGCGGCCGGACGCTCGGGCTCGAGCTTGGCCGAGCCGGTGTTGCGCTCCGCCACCTTCATCTGGCGCGGGTCCATCATCGCTTCCTGGATCTGCACCCGTACGAAGCGAGAGTCGCGAGCGAGCTCCTCGACGGGGAGGATCTTCTTCATCCGACTGCTACCCCCTCCGACGCATCCGCGCCGGCTTCGTCGCCTGTTCCAATGGTACCGGGGCCCGTGATTCCTCCGGCCCCGAGCATCAGCTGCTCGAGGTCGCGCTGGCGGTTGGCTGCCCGTTCGGCCTCTTCGGGTGTCGCGATCAGTGATTGCAGCAGCATCTCGCCTTCGCGCCAGTCGTCGAACTCGTCCTGGAGGATGAAGTTCAGCGAACGCATCGTCGGCGCGTCGGTGATCCTGCTCGTCGCGTTGAGGTGGAAGGTGTACGCGGCGATCTTGCGCGGGATCAACACGCGATACACGCCAACGAGCTTCTCGATCGTCAGCTCCGGTGCTTCCGGCTCCCGTACGGCGTCGGTGAACGCCACCATCGCCTCGTTCGGGGGCTCCGTGAGCCGCTCGGTGTTCATCTCCCGCAGCTCGGGGAGGCGTTTGTTCCACAGCTCGGCGTGCCACGCGTGGTGGTAGCAGTGCCGGCCGAGGACGAGCTTCACGTCGAGCTCGGGGACGGTGGCGACCCATCCGCCCAGTGCCTCGAAGAGGCGCATCTCGATCCACTTGTAGTTGCCGACCCGGCGGGCGGACTCGACGACGCCGAAGAGCCCGGGCAGCTCGCGCCGGTCCCAGGGCGCAAAGGCGGGACGGGGTTGGCCCGGCTCGGTCACGCGACGTACCCCCGATCGTTCGCGGCTGAGCCGTCATTCTCACTGGGGCTTGACCGACCGGTCAAGTGACGCTCGGCACACGTCGTTCCGGGGCCCGGCGGCGGGCGCCGAGCTCGGCGACGAGGATGCCGCTCAAGATGATGGCGGCGCCGACGTAACCACCCCAGCCGAGGCGCTCGCCGACCGCGTACCCGACGAAGCCGGCAACGACCGGCTCCAACAGATTGATGATGCTGGCGCGCGCGGGTTCGATCTTGCGCTGCGCCCATACCTGGATCGCGAACGCGAACGCCGAGCAGCCGAGCCCGGTGAACACGACCGCGAACACTGCCTGCGCCGTCAGCTCACCCAAGCCGTCGAGCGCGACGAACGGAACCGCCAGGGCGGCCAGCGTGAGCAGCTCGACGCACGTGAGCGTCACGACATCGAAGCGATTCGCCCATGCCCCGGTCTGCACGAACCAGATCCCGAAGAAGAACGCGGTGACGAGCGTGATCGCGTCGCCGAAGCCAAGTGCGAGGTCGGCGCCGGTGAGGAGGAAGAGACCGAAGGTGGCGATCGCGACCGAGATCACGACCGATCGATCCGGCAGACGCCAGTACACGACCGCAGCAATGAGTGGTGTGAACACGGCGAACAAGCCGGTGATGAACGCAGAGTTCGACGTCGTCGTGTGCTGGAGGCCGACGTTCTGGCACACATAAGCCACGAACGCGGTGAACCCGAGCGCAATGCCGCAGGCAGCCATGACGCGCGTCGAGTCGGTGGGTCGAGCCGCCGGCCCGCGCCACCCTCGGTACAACGCCAGGGGCAGGAGCGCGGCGCCGCCGATGGCGAAGCGCACCAGCACGAAGCCCGTCGCGGTGAGGTCGTCGAGCGCGTCCTGGACGATCGTGAACGTGGCGCCGTACAGGAAGCTGGCGACGACGAGCGCCAACTCCGGGTAGAACCCGCGGAGCCGCGTGTTCAACCAGGCCAGCGGTTCGTGATCGGGAGGCGCCGATCCTTGCCGAAGGCCTTGGGTGAGACGCGCACCCCCGGCGGCGCCTGGCGCCGCTTGTACTCGTTGCGGTCGACGAGCCGGGCGACCCGGCGCACGATGTCGGGATCGAAACCGGCTTCCTCGAGCTCCGCCACCGAGAGATCACCCTCGACGTAGCCCTCGAGGATCGGATCGAGCAGCGCATAGTCGGGCAGGGAATCACTGTCCCGCTGGTCGGGCCGCAGCTCGGCGCTCGGCGGCTTGTCGAGCACCGACTCGGGGACCAGGTCGCGTCCGGCGCGCTCGTTGCGATCGCGGGCGAGCGCGTACACGAGCATCTTCGGAACGTCCTTGATCACCGAGAATCCGCCCGCCATGTCGCCGTAGAGCGTCGAATAGCCGGTGGCGAGCTCACTCTTGTTGCCGGTCGTCAGCACGAGCGCGCCGAACTTGTTCGAGAGGGCCATGAGGACCGTGCCACGGATGCGGGCCTGGAGGTTCTCCTCGGCGAGGCCGGGCTCGGTGCCCGTAAACGGCTCGGCCAGCATGTCGAGGAACGCACCATGCGCGGCCTCGATGGGCACGGTGACCGTGCGAATGCCGAGGTTGCGGGCGAGGGCCTCGGCGTCGGTCACGCTGCCTTCGCTCGAGAAGCGTGACGGCATGAGCACGCCGAGCACACGGCCCGGGCCGAGGGCGTCGGTGGCGATGGCGGCGACGAGCGACGAGTCGATGCCGCCGGACAACCCGATGATGACGTCGGTGAACCCGTTCTTGACGACGTAGTCACGGGTGCCGAGCACGAGCGCCTCGTAGACCTCACGAACCGGGGGCAGCTCCGGCTCGACCCGCGGCCGCTCGCCCCGCTCGCCGATGTGCGCCTCGCTGACCTTCACCTCCGGCAGCGCCGGCCCCGACCACCGCCCGCGGGGGTCGAGGAGCCGTTTGCGGAACGTCGGTCGCACGTCGAGGTCGACCACGAGCAGATCCTCGGTGAACTGGTGCGCCCGCGCCACCAACCGGCCCTGCTCGTCGAACACGAGCGATCCGCCGTCGAAGACGAGCTCGTCCTGACCGCCGACGAGATTGACGTACGCGATCGGGACCGACGCGTCGGCGGCCCGGGTAGAGAGCAACGTCTCGCGCTCGCGCAGGCGGCCCGCGTAGTACGGCGAGCCGTTGATGTTCACGACGAGCTCGGCGCCACCGGCGGCCTGCGTGCTGATCGGGCCGGACGGGCTCCACGCGTCCTCGCAGATCGTGACGGCCACGCGTGTGCCGGCGACGTTGAACAGCGGGCCATCGGTGCTCGAGGCGGTGAAGTAACGCTGCTCGTCGAAGACCGTTGAGTTCGGGAGGATGTGCTTGCGGTACACGCCGTGGACCTTGCCGTTCGCGCACACGGCGGCTGCGTTGAAGAGGTCGCGCTCGAGGAGCGGGAAGCCGAGCACGGCCACCGCCCGCCCCGTGCAGGACGCGACCTTCTCCATGCTCTCCTGTGCCTGCGCCACGAAGGCGGGCCGCAAGAGAAGGTCTTCGGGCGGGTACCCGGTGATCGCCAGCTCGGGGAACACAACGAGGTCGCAGCCATCGGCCTCGGACCGCTCGTACGTCTCGATGATGCGCGCCGCGTTGCCCTCGAGGTCACCGACGACGAGGTTCAGCTGCGCGAGCGCGACGCGAAGCCGGGGCACGCCCTCAAGGATACGGCCGGGCCGCTTGTGGCGGTCGGGCTCAGCCGGAGAAGCGCGGCACGGCAATAACGGCGACCGCCACCGTCGTCGTGGGCGCTCCGCCGTCCGCCGTCGGAGCGGGAGGCACCGGAGAAGGTGGTGAAGGGCAGGCGACCGGGTCGGGTTCGAAGGTGATCGTCATTCCGCCGTCGCCGCTGCGGACTCCCGTGTCGAACGTCGTGCCGGCTGGCCCGCTGCCGGAGCCGCCGCCACCGCCACCACCGCCGTTCGTGTTGTTCGCCGAGGACGCGCCGCCGCCGCCGCCGCCGACGGCGCCGCCCCCACCACCGCCACCGCCTTGGTTGTTGTCGGGAGAGTCGCCCCCGGCGCCACCCTGCAGCGCCGCGCCGCCCGCACCTCCGCCGCCGGCGCCTGCGCCGCTGCCACCGGCCCCGCCGTTGCCTCCGGACAGACCACCCTGCGCACCTGACGGGACGTTGGCGCCGTTCTCACCGGCTCCACCGCCGGCGCCGCCGTCGCCCTGACCGTTGGCCTGGCCGCCACCACCGCCACCGCCACCGGCGCCCGCGACGACGAGAACGGTTGCGCCCCGGCGAAGACTCGACGACCCGCCCCCGCCTCCACCGCCGGCGTTCGTGCCACCCGAGCCACCGTCTCCGCCGTCCGGAAAGCCGCCGGTGCCAATCCCGGCGTTCGGCGCGTCACCGCCCGCACCGCCGACGAAGACCTGGAGCGTCTCACCCGGCGCAACCGTAAGGGTGGCGGTCGCGCCGCCGCCGACCGCGCCGGTACCGAAGACCTGGCTGTCGATGTCACCGTCGCCGCCCTGCGCGCTCAACACGTCAACGATGATCTCGCACACGTTCTCGGGCACCAGGAAGCCCTGCACATCACCGGTGAAGGAGTAGGTCTGAGTGGTCGACTGGGCGGTTGCCGTGCCGGCGCCGGTCGCCACCAGGGCACCGGCTGCGAGCAGCGAGGTGCTCACTGCCACAGCGAATCGAGATCTCCGCATCGCCTCCACCACTTCGGCAACCGAGAGTCGCCGCACATTACTCATCGGCCGGACCTCTCGACAGGCTCGGTGGGCGACACTGGGCAGGTGGCGCAGGCGCTGCTCGACACCCCCCAGCTCACCGAAGCCGTCGAGCGAGCGGCCGACCCGGCCGCGGCCCGGGCCCTACTGGCGCGCCTGCTCGAGGACCACCCGGCGGTGGGCGACGAGCTCGCCACGAACGCCCTGGTGCGCGACGCGCTGGTCGCGCTGAGCGCGGCGTCACGCTCGCTCTCGAACGCCGTCACCCGCGATCCGTCGCTGCTCGACCCGCTGCGGGACGGCGACGACTTCACCCGAGAGCGCGAGCTCGCCGACTACCACGACTCGGCCGCCGCGTTCCTCGCCACTACCGATGACGGCGCGGGTGCATTGCGCCGGTGGAAGCGGCGCGAGCTGCTCCGCATCGCCGCACGCGACCTGCTCGGCGCGGCCGACCTTCCCGCCGTCGGCCGCGAGCTCGCGGCGCTGGCCGAGGTGTGCCTCGGCTGCGCCCTCGACCTCGTCGGGCCTGGAGTCCCGATCGGGATCGTCGCGATGGGAAAGCTGGGCGGGCGGGAGCTGAACTACGCCAGCGACGTCGACGTGCTGTTCGTCCACGAGGGCGACGGCGCGACCGCCGAGCGCGCCGCCCGGGCCCTGCTCACGACGATGAGCGAGCCGGCCCCCGACGGCATCGTGTTCCGCACCGACGCCGATCTGCGCCCCGAAGGCCGATCGGGGCCGCTGTCGCGCACGCTCGACGCGTACGCCGCCTACTACGAGCGATGGGCGAAGCCGTGGGAGTTCCAGGCGCTCCTGAAGGCGCGGCCCGTCGCAGGAGATGCCGATCTCGGCCGTCGCATCCTCGAGCTCGCGCAGCCGTTCGTCTGGCCGGAGGTCCTCGACCCGGACGCGGTCCGCTCGGTGCGGGCCATGAAGGCCCGGGCGGAGGGAGAGATGCACCGCCGCGGTCTCACCGAACGCGAGGTGAAGCGGGGGCGCGGCGGCATCCGGGACATCGAGTTCGCGGTGCAGCTCCTCCAGCTCGTCCACGGCCGGCACGACCCGTCGGTGCGTGCGCCGACGACACTCGACGCGGTCGCACAGCTCGCCGCCGGCGGCTACATCGAGCGCGATGAGGCCAGGCAGCTCGACGACGCCTACCGCTTCCTGCGCACGGTCGAGCACCGCCTCCAGCTCCAGGACGAGCAGCAAACGCACACCTTGCCGGCCGACGTCGGCGCGCGGACCCGGCTTGCGCGGGTGCTCGGCTATCGGGACCGTGGCGACGAGACCGCGCTCGATCTCTTCGAGGCCGACTACCGCGGTTACCAGAACCGGGTGCGATCCATCCACGAGCGGCTCTTCTTCGCACCGCTGCTCGACACGCTGGCGGGAGCGGGACCGCTCACGGCTGAAGCGGTCGAGGAGCGCCTCGCCGCGTTCGGCTTCCTCGACGTCGCGCGCACACGCGCCGCGTTGCGCGAGCTGACGCAAGGGCTGACCCGCCGCTCACGCGTCATGCAGCAGCTGCTGCCGGTGGTTCTGAGCTGGCTCTCGGCGACGCCCGACCCCGACCTCGGCCTGCTCCAGCTACGGCGACTCGCCGAGGGCGACGCGCGATCGGCCTCGCTGGCTCGGACCTTCCGCGAGTCGCCCAACGCCGCCGAGCGCACGTGCCGGCTCCTCGGGTCGAGCCGTCTCCTCGGCGACGCCCTGCGCCGCCAACCCGACTTCGTCGAATGGCTCGGCGACGACGAGGCGCTCTCGCACGAGAAGACACGAGACGAGCTCGTCGCCGAAGCGCTCGGCAACCTCACGTGGCGGGCGACCGCCGACGAGCGCCGCGTCGGTCTCCGTCGGTTCAAGCGCCGTGAGGTGCTGCGCGTCGCAGCGCGGGACGTGCTCGGGTTCGCTTCGATCGAGACGACCGAGCGCGAGCTCGCCGGCCTCGCCGACGCGTGTGTCGAGGCGGCGCTCCGATCGCTCGACCCCGCGCTGCCGTTCGCGGTCATCGGCATGGGGCGCCTCGGCGGCGCCGAGCTCAGCTACGCGTCCGACCTCGACGTGCTGTTCGTCTACGAGGGCGAAGACGCCGCCGACTTTCGGGCCGCCGAGAAGATCGCCGAGCAGCTGATGAGCGAGCTCGGCGGCATCACACCCGAGGGCCAGACCTTCCGCGTGGACCCGAACCTCCGGCCCGAGGGCAAGAAGGGCGCGCTGGCCCGGAGCCTGTCGGGCTACCGCGCGTACTACGAGCGTTGGGCCCAGACGTGGGAGTTCCAGGCGCTGCTCAAGGCGCGGGCTGTTGCCGGGGACGCGACGGTCGCCGACCGGTTCGCGGCGCTGATCGAGCCGTTCGTGTACCGCGACCCGTTTCCCGACGACGACATGCGGGAGGTGCGCCGCATGAAGGCCCGTATCGAACGCGAACGCATCCCGCCCAGCGAGGACCCCCGCTTCCATCTCAAGCTGGGACGCGGGTCGTTGTCGGACGTGGAGTTCACGGTGCAGCTTCTCCAGCTCCAGCACGGTGCGCGTCATCCGGAGATCCGCGTCACGTCGACGATCGACGCGCTGCACCAGTTGCGCGCCGCCGGCCTGCTCGACGCCGGCGACGCCGACGCCCTCGAAGAGGCGTACCGCTTCTGCGAGCGGGCGCGCAACGCGCGCCATCTGCTCACCGGGCGGCCGGGAGACGCCCTCCCGACCGACGGCCGGGAGGCGACGCGCCTGGCGCGGCTTCTTGGCTATGTGCACCAGCCCCAGGCCGGCCTCCGGGACGACTACCGCCGCGTGACGCGCCGGGCGCGCAAGGTCGTCGAGCGCGTGTTCTACGGGCGCGAGTGAGCGGCGATCAGCAGGTGACGCCGGCGGCGAGCGGGTTGACCAGCCCGGCGCCGAACTGCGTTGGGTTGCCCAGGCTCGTCGCCGTCGTCTTCAGCCGACTCTTGACCTGACTGTCAGAGCACGAACCGTTGGCGGCTCGCAGTAGCGCAGCCGCGGCCGAGACATGCGGTGTCGCCATCGATGTCCCCGCTATCGAGCAGTAGCCGCCGTCGTTCCATGTCGACAGCACCTCGGTCGACGAGCTACTGCCGCAAGCATCGGTCGGCACGCCTCCCGGGGCCGAGAGGTCGAGGTAGGTCCCAGTGGTTCCGTAGGCGGGATGGCCATTGGCGTTGGTCGTCGCCGCCACGGCGATGACGTTGCCCTGATTCCATGGTGCACCCGAGTAGGCAGCGGGGTACGAGGCAGCATTGTCGGTCTGGCCGTCGTTTCCACCCGCGGCGGTGACGACGACGTTGTTCGAATCCGCGTACTGGATCGCACTCAATTCGCCGGCGTCCGCGCCGCCACCGAGGCTCAAGTTGATGACCTTGGCCCCGTTGTCGACGGCCCACACGATCCCGTCGGCGACGTCGCTCGTGAAGCCAACGCCGTCCGAGCAGAGCACCTGCACTGGTAGGACCTGCACTCCGGGTGCGGCACCAGAGATCCCCGTCGTGTTGTTGCTCTTCGCAGCGACTGTCCCCGCAACGTGTGTCCCGTGGCCGCTCCCGTCATTGGTGCCGCCGGGACCGTCGAACTCGGCCCCGCCGCCGTTGTC
>JBKPDG010000156.1:0-8532 GCA_046727755.1 Actinomycetota bacterium | reverse complement strand
GAGACCGCGCGGCACCTCGTGCATCCCACCGTCGGGGAAGTACACGCCTTCAACCATGTCCATGTACGTGATGACGGAGTAGATCGCGAGCGCCTCGAACGGCGAGAGCCCGGCGTACATCGATTGGAACGAGAAGACTCGTTGCAGCCGCGGGTCGCGGAAGAAGCCGGCGACGGTCGGGGCGAGCTTGCGGAGCCCGCCGAGCCGGACCAGGCGCGCCAAGGCCATGGGGGCGCGGGCGAGGTCGAGGGGCGAGTCGTAGTCGCGGTCGATGAAGTGCGCGAGCTCCAGCTGGTAGAGCCGGCTCAGCCAAGCGCAGAAGCGTTCGAACGCGGCCGCCTCCCGCGATCCGGCGAAGTGCGGACCTCCTCGGCCATCGCGTGGCGGTCGGGGCGCACGCGCAGTTCGCTGCCGTCGCGAAAGCAGGCGCGGTACGTCGGGTCGAGGAGTCGAAGGGTCAGGTGGTCGTCGAGGCCGGCGCCGGCGGCGGCGAAGGTCGTCTCGAGCAATCCGACCATGGTGAGGACGGTGGGCCCGGAGTCGATCCGGAAGCCCTCCTCCTCCACGATGCCCGCACGTCCGCCGGGAACCGCCTCCCGGTCGATCACGACGACCTCGTGCCCGCGGCCGGCGAGGTGGCAGGCAGCCGACAGCCCGCCGAGACCGGCCCCGATCACGATCGTGCGCACGAGCGGTGTCCGGCTAGCGGTCGCGCCAGGCGACGAACGTGCCGAGCTCCTCGAGCGCGGCCCGCGCCTCGGGTGCGATCGGCGCGACCGCGAGCGCGTCGAGCGCTTGCTCCACGAGGCGTTCGATGCTGCGCTCGACCTCGTCGACGGCGCCCGTGTCGACGAGCACGGCTTGCAGGCCGGCGATCTCGGCGTCGTCGAGGTCGGCTCGGCCGAGGTTCTGGAGCCGGCGCGCCGCCGACCCGGTCGCGCGGGCCGCGGCGGCGGCGACGAGCGGCGTGAGCTTGCCTTCGCGCAGATCGTCGCCGACGGGCTTGCCGGTGATGGCGGTGTCGCCGAAGACACCCAGGATGTCGTCGCGCAGCTGGAACGCCTCACCGAGTGGCAATCCGAATGCGCTCAGTGGGTCGGCGAGCTCGTCGAGCCGGCCGGCGAGCGCGGCGCCGAGATGCAGCGGACGCTCGACGGTGTACTTCCCGGACTTGTACCGCTCGATCCGCGCCGCCTGTACGGGATCGCTGCTGCCACTGGCCGTTCCTTCCAGGTCGAGGTACTGGCCGACGCACAGTTCGACGCGCAGCTCGTCGAAGACGGGCCGGGCGACCTCTGGCGCCGATCGGAGCAGGATGTCGGAGTACACGAACGCGAAATCGCCGACGAGGATCGCCGCCCCCTCGCCGTACCGGCGCGCCTCGCCCCGCCACCGCTGCTCGTCGTGGCGGGTCATGAAACGGCGATGAACCGCGGGCAGACCTCGCCGGAGATTCGATCCGTCCATGACGTCGTCGTGCACGAGCGCGAACGTGTGCAGCAACTCGAGGGCGGCCCCGGCGTCGACTACGACCGGATCGTCGTGCGCGCCGCCGGCGCCCACGTATGCCCAATGACAGAACGCAGGCCGCAGGCGCTTCCCACCCGCCCGCACGAGGTCGCGCAGCGCGACGAGCGGCTCGGCGAGATCGGGGTCGACGGCCCGCCACCGTGCGATCTCGTCGTCGAGCAGCGCCCCGATGCGCGCTTCGACGCGGCTGCCGACCTCGGCCAGGCTCGGCGGAACCTCCGTCAGCCGCCACGCTTGCGCCCTCGACGCCATCGAGAAATCGTACGCTGCCGACCTGCTCGGCGGATGACTGCGGTGACGACGTCGAAGGCTGACGCGGCGACCTCGTAGCATCCGCCGGTGGCGGATTTCCTTTCCTCGGCATGGATCGAGGCGCTCGACGAGGCCGCGCGTGCCGCGACGTTGCCGGAGGAGGCGGCGGCAGTGTCGGTCACGATCGAACAGGTGGTGCGCGACGCGCCCGGTGGCGAGTGTCGGTACCACCTCCGGATCGAGGACGGTCACGCGCGTGTACTGCCGGGCCCGTCGGACGCGCCCGATCTGCGCCTGTTCGCCGACTACGAGGTCGCGGCGCGGATCCAGCGCGGCGAGGTGAACGCGCAGCACGCACTGGCCTCCGGCAAGTTGAAAGTCCAGGGGCAATACGCGCGTCTCGTGCGCGTCGACGACGCCCTTCGAGCGCTGGAGGACCTGTTCGCTCCGGTCCGCGCCGCGACGACGTACCGAGAGCCGAGGCCGTCGCGCTGACGGCGAAGGCCGCCTACGATGCGCCTTGACCAGTCGGTCAAGACCGCCCGGGGCGGCGCAGGAGGGGCACCGATGACCGCGATCGCACTCGACGACTTCGTGGCGGAGGCCAAGGCCTTCCTTGATGCCAACGCCGAACCGCGGTCCGAGCAGAAGTTCGTCTGGGGCGAAGGGCCTGACCGGGTCGGCATCCTCGATGAGAAGACTCCCGAGCAGGAAGCCGAGGAGCTGCGGGTCGCCAAGGACTGGAAGGCGCGGGAGTTCGATGCCGGATTCGGCTGGATCACCGGTCCCGAGGAGTACGGCGGCCGGGCGCTCGACGCCGCGTACCAGCGCGCTTACGCCGACACGCAGTCGAACTACGCGATCCCCAGCACGGCGCCGTTCTCCGTCGGGCTGGGGATGGTCGCGCCGACGATCCTCGCCCACGCCATCCCGGAGGTGAAGGAGCGATACCTCCGGCCGATGTACCGCGGTGACATCGTCGGCTGCCAGCTGTTCTCAGAGCCGATCGCGGGATCGGATCTCGCCGGGATCCAGACCCGCGCCGTCCGCGACGGCGACGAGTGGGTCATCAGCGGCCAGAAGGTGTGGACATCGGGCGCCCAACAGAGCGATCTCGGGGAGATCATCACCCGGACGTCGCCCGACAAGCCCAAGCACAAGGGGCTCACGATGTTCCTGGTCGACATGAAGGCGTCGGGCGTGACGGTGCGGCCGCTCCGCCAGATGACCGGCGGCGCGTCGTTCAACGAGGTGTTCTTCGACGAGGTCCGCGTCCACGATTCGCACCGCCTGGGCGACGTCGACGAAGGCTGGACGGTCGCGCTCACGACGCTGATGAACGAGCGCGCCGCCATCGGGGGCGGGATCGGGAACCGGGCGACGAGCCTCACGCGTTTCGTCGAGCTGGCGCGTTATCTCGGCCAGGCCGACGACCCGCTCATCCGCCAGCGCCTCGCCGACTCGTTCGTGAAGCTGCAGGTGGCGCGCTACACCAACCAGCGGGCGATGGCGAAGATCCGAGCCGGGCAGCTGCCGGGTCCTGAGATGTCGATCGCGAAGCTGTCGATGACCCAGAACTTCCAGCGACTCGCCGACATGCTGTCCGGCATGCTCGGACCGCGCATGACCGCCGACACCGGCGAGTGGGGAACGTACGCATGGTCGGAGCTCGTGCTGGGCGTGCCCGGGATGCGCGTCGCCGGCGGAACCGACGAAGTCATGCGCAACATCGTCGGCGAACGCGTTCTCGGCCTCCCGAAGGAGCCGCGCAGCAACGCGTAGCCGTCACGCCTCGTTTTCGGGTGGGGGTACTGTCGGCTGCGTGCAGCCGTTCGAGCGCCTGCGGTACCTCGCCCGGTGGTCGGACGAGGACGACAGTGGGCTCGTGTCGGAGGCGGCCGACTGTCTCGCCGGCTTCGCCGACGACCCCGCCGGCCTCGTGGTCGCGTGCCGCCGGCTCGTGTCGCACCACCCGGTGTCGGGCGCGCTGTGGTGGCTCTGCGCTCGGGTCCTCACGGCGCCCGATCCCGCCGACGCGGCGTGGGAAGCGTGGCAACTCGTCAACGAGGACGGGACGGCGGACCGGCTCTCCCGCTTGCTGCCGTTTCCGCACGACGAGCCGATCGCGGTGCTCGGCTGGCCCGACCGGGCCGGGGCCGCGCTGGCCGAGCGACCCGATCTCGACGTGATCGCAATCCGCCGGCGCGCCGGCGACGATCACCGCCGCGCCCGGCTCGCCCGCCGGGAGGCGTCGGTGCGCATCGTCAGCGACGTCGAAGCGGCCGCGCTCGAGCCGTCCCACCTGCTCGTCGAGGCGCTGGCGGCCAGCCCGAGCTCCGCGATCGTCCCCGACGGCGCCGCCGACCTGCTCGCCACGCTTTCGGCCACCGGCACGGTCGGATGGCTCGTCGCCGGCGTCGGCCGCGTGCTCCCTGAGCGGTTGTTCACGGCGCTGCGGGCCGAGCTCGAACGTGACGACGCCGAGCACGCCCCGGTCGAGCTCGTGGAGGTCAGCCGGTTCGCCCGCGTCGCCGGGCCCACCGGCCTCGACGCTCCTGACGGGCTCCTCCGCCGGATCGACTGCCCCGTCGCGCCCGAGCTGCTCCGGATTTCGTAGCTACCGGTCAGGCGGTGACGCGGGCGGCAAGGGAGTCGGCGGCGGCGGGGGCCGGCGTGGCGAGTCCGGCGGCACGTACTGGCGCGGCGGCGGCCCGCCTCGCGTCCACTGCTTGGATCGCACCATCTCCACCTCCCGCAGCACCCGCCGGCTCACGAACCGACGCACCACGAGCCGGACGGGCGGGACCAGGAGCAGCAGTGCGAGAGCGTCAGTGACGAAGCCGGGGATCACCAGCAGGACGCCCGCCACGAGGATGAGCGCTCCGTCGAACAGCTCGGCCGCGGGCAGCCGACCCGCCATCCGCTGCTCGCGGATCCGCGCCAGCACCCCCAGCCCCTGCCGCTTCACGAGCCATACCCCGGCGAACGAGACCAGCAGTAGGAGTCCGACCGTGTTCAGGAAACCGATCCACTGACCCACCTGGATCATGACCGCGATCTCGAGGACGCCGACCACGATGGCGAGCGCGACGAAGAACGCGAACACGATCTGATGGTACCGCCGGCGCTGTCGGTCTACGCCTCGAGCGCCAGCGACCCCCGGAACCCGTCGTTCTCCTCGTCGTCTTCATCGACGGCGGCGAGCCCGCGGCTGTCGCTCCGAAGCGCGTTGATCTCGGCGATGCGCTTCTCGAGCATGCGCTTCCGCGTCCCGACGAGGTTCTCGTACTCGCGGCTCGTGCTCTCGATCCGCTTGCCGAGCGTCTCCATCTGGCCGACGAACTTCTCCCATTGCTCGAAGAAGTGCCCGAGCAGGCCGAGGATCTCGTCAGACCGACGCGCGAGCTGGAAGTTCTCGCACGTCTGGCGGATCAACGCCAGCACCGCCAGAAGCGTGAGCGGCGAGCACAGCACGACACGCTGGCGCGACGCGTCTTGCACGATCGACTCGTCCGTCTCGTGGATGAAGGTGTAGAGCTGCTCGTTCGGGATGAACAGCAACACGAAGTCGACCGTTCCGCCGGCGGGGTCGACGTACTCACGTGTGCTGAGCTCCTTCACCCGACCGCGCACGTCGCGGAGGAAGTCGTCGCGGTAGCGCTTCCGATCGAGATCCGACTCGGACTCGACGTATCGCACGTAGTTGTCGAGCGGGAACTTCACGTCCATGTGCACGACGAGGTCGTTCGGGAGGAAGAAGGTGAAGTCCGGGATGCCGTGGCCGCCGACCGCCGCGCGCTGTTTCCGGTAGTTCACGTTCTCGATGAAGTCGGCGAGGCGCAGCACGTCCTCGGCCATGTGCTCACCCCAGCGCCCGCGGGTCTTCGGGCTGGCGAGCACCTCGCGGAGGCTCTGCGCGGTGTGCAAAAGGTCGGTGAGCCCCTCGCTCTGCTGGGAGAGCTGCTGGCTCAGCTGGCCGAACTTGCGGTCGCGATCGGCCTCGAAGACGCGCACGAGGTCGCTGACCTCGTCGAGCCGGCCCGCCATCGCTTCGAGCTGCTGGTCGATGAGCGACTTCCTGCCGTCGAGCTCGGCCGTGGAACGGTCCCGCTCGGCCCCGAAGACCGCCTGGTTGGTGGTGACCAGCCGCTCGAGCAGCTCCCCCGAGGTCTCCCGCTGCTGGCGGACGAGGACGGCGGCGAGCGCCCCTCCGGCTGCGAGGCCGACGGTGACTGCGACGATGACGATGAGGATGCTCATGCAGCCATTGTGCGGACAGGGTGTGACAGCTACGGGGATGGCCCGTGACCTGCAGAAACTCGCCGTTGTTGAGCAGTGTCAATTACAGTGTTCCGCGGAACCGCATTACCCGTCCCCGATGGCGTAGACGAAGCCGCCGCGGGTGCCGAGATAGATGCGCCCGTTCCAGACCGCCGGAGTGGACTCGATGCAGCTCCCCAACGGCACCTGCCACAGCTCGGGTGGGTCGACCGCCGTGTTGCGCACGTCAAAGGCGTGGAGGACGCCGTCGCAGTCGCCTTGCAGCCAGATCCCGTCGACGACCGACGGCGATCCCATCAGCGGCGCCGGCAGCCGCTTCTCCCATCGGGCGACGCCCGTGCTGCGGTCGATGCCGACGGCGCGTCCCGAGTAGCTCGTGAAGATCACCAGGTCGCCGTGGATGCCCGGGGTCCCCCAGACGCCCGACTTGTCGGCGCCGTCGTCCCGCTGCGACCAGACCAGCGGGTTGTCGGCGCGGCGCGGGTCGAGCTTCATCATCTGGCCGACCTCGGCCGCCCGGGGGCGCTTCTTCTCCCACTCGGATCCGACGTAGAGCATGCCCTGCTCGTCGACCACCACGGAGGCGTCGGTGTCCTCGCCGGTCCAGAACCGGAACACGCGTTGCGGGGGCCGTCCCCCGGTGCGCACTCCGCTGATGTCCCACCCCTGGACGAGTCCAGCCGAGTTCGCGAAGTACAGCGTGTCGCCCGAGATCGCGACCGAATTCTCGATCGACACCTCGCTGTCGGCGGCGGCGAGGAGCTCGTCGTCCCAGCCGGGCGCGTTCCACACCAGCGCGGGCGCCACCGTGACCTTGCCGTCGGCGCCCGTCGCCCGGTTGAGCTTCACGATGTGCATCTGGCTGTTCTCGCCGCCGGCGAAGAGATAGTCGCCGAGCACGAGGCCGCTGCCGTCCCAGTCGTCGTTCCACATCGTGGGCGACACGTCGGTGGCCGAGAGCCGCCAGAGCTCCGTGGGCTGCTCGCGGTCGAACGCGAGCACCCGGTAGAAGCCGTCGCGCGACCCGACGTAGACGAGCGGGAACCCGTTCGGGTCGATCGTCACCGAGCCCTTGATCAGGTCACCGGTCGGAAACGGCGGGAGGATGTCCCGGCCGGTGGCCGCGTCGAGGAAGTGGACAGCACGGTCGTAGGCGCCGAAGACGACCCACGTACGACCGTCGCGCTCGAAGACCGCCGGCTCGCC
Source organism: Actinomycetota bacterium (assembly GCA_046727755.1). Classification (GTDB taxonomy): domain Bacteria; phylum Actinomycetota; class Acidimicrobiia; order IMCC26256; family JACDBD01; genus JALZAA01. The sequence goes on along the minus strand of JBKPDG010000156.1, from coordinate 1,263 downwards.
CGTCCACCCCGTCCCGCACCAGTTCGACACCTCACCCCGGTCCTCGGAGATCGAGCACATCGCCGCACCTGGGTACTGCCAGAGCGAGCGCGGCGCGCTCGGCATCGGCCCCTGTCCGTAGTACGTGCGCGTCGGGTTGCCGCGGAACGTGAGAACGCCCGGGACGGTCGCGCCGTAGTACGGGCGGCCGGCGGACGCCGGGTCGACCCATCCCTCGTAGGGTGCTGCTGCCGCCGGCGGTGTTGACGACGGCTCGGTCGGCGGAGGCACGGCGCGTCCATCCTCGCCGCCGCCGCCACCGTCTCGAAGCGCAAGCACCGCTCCGGTTCCCGCGGCCGCGGCCACCACGACGACCGCAGCCGTGATCACCGCTACGACGCGTCCGCGCTTGCCACGGGCACGGGGCGGGGTCGCGTGGCGCTCCGGCCTGTCCTCGGCGGGAACCGGCGGCTGCGCGCTCGCGTCAAGCTCCGGTACCGGCAGCCGCACCGGCAGTGGCGGCATCGCTTCCGCGGCGCGGCGCGTAGCCCGGGCGCGGCGGCGGACGGCGACGATGGCACCGGCACCGACCGCGGCGACCGCGACGCACCCGGCGACGACGGCGACGCGCGTGGTGCGCTTCACGGCTGGCGGGTCGACTCCCCGCCGATGTGCTCGAGCAGGAGCGCGTTCAGCGCGTCCGGCGCCTCCTCGGGGATCCAGTGGCCCACGCCGTCGAGAACCTCGAACTGGTACGGGCCGCGCACGTACCCGGCGGTCGCCTCGGCGGCCTCACGCCCGAGGGCACGGTCGTTCGTGCTCCATACATACAGCGTCGGCGTCGTGACCGGCTTCATCTCCGCCGCGACAGAGCGATCGACGCCGCGGTACCAGTTGAGCGCGCCCGTCATCGCCCCTGGCTGTGTCAGCACACGCACGTACTCGTCGAAGTCGGTGAGCCCCGACGCTTCGTACAGGCTGCGGAGCCCGGCGGCCTCGTTGTCGAGGAAGAATGCCTCTGCCTCCGGAGAACGGAAGAAGAGCATGTAGCTCGATCGGGCGCGCTGCTCACCGCCTTCCAGGATGGACTTCGCCATCGGCGTCGGATGGGGTGTCGAGACGACGGAGAGCGTCGAAAGGCGTTCCGGATGCAGCGACGCGACGTCCCAGGCAACGAAGCCGCCGAAGTCGTGGCCGACGAGATGGAAGCGGTCGGCCCCGAGTGCGTCGGCGAGACCAAGAACATCCTCGACGTAGCGCTCGGCGCGATACGAGGTCACATCG
>JBKPDG010000155.1:0-12994 GCA_046727755.1 Actinomycetota bacterium | reverse complement strand
CCGGGAAGCCGTGCTCCTGGCCGAGCGATGCGAGCACCCAGCCGAAGAATCCGCCCAGCGTCTGCTCGGGGCCGAGGTCGGTGTGCAGCGTGTTGCCGGCGAGCAGCAGCGCGCCACCCGAACCGGAGAACGTCTCCTCGGCCATGGTGCGGACGGGCAGCAGCGCGAATCGTGCGAAGCGCGCCCACTCACGCGGGCCGACGGCTGCCGCCAGGCGACTGCCGGCCAGGAGGGGCGGGAACGGGGTCAACAGGGCGTCGACGAGGTGGCGGCCGACTCGTTGCCACCGTGCATACAGCTCGCGCCAGGCGCCGCCGTCGCCGGGGGCGTAGTTGTCGAGCGACGCCGCCGTCTCGTCGACGTCGGTCGACAGCACCGCGCAGCCGCCGTCCGGCGTCGGGTTCGCCAGCGCGACCGGCGCGTGACGCCACCGCAGTCCGAAGTCCTCGAGCCCGAGGCCGCGGATGACAGGTGACGCCGCTGCGAGGGGGTAGAACGCGCTGAACCGATCGTGGGTGAAGCCGGGCTCGGTGAGCTCGCCGCTGCGGACCGCCCCGCCCGGGTCGGGCTGCGCCTCGAGCACGAGCACGGCCCACCCCGCGTCGGCGAGCAGGTTGGCGCCGACGAGCCCGTTCGGCCCGCTGCCGATGACGATCGCGTCGGGTTCGTTCACCGCGCGTCGCCTTCGACCTGGCGGCGGCGTGCGTCCTCGAGGAGCTCGAGGACCTCGGTGTCGACGGCGGTGGCCTCCGGGCCGTAGCCAAGGACCGCGGTGCCTTGCGCGCTGCAGTGCGGGCAGGCGAGGCCGACGACCGCGAGCATGTCGTCGGGATCGGAAGCTCCCTCGAGCCGGCGCAAGTGCCGGAACACGGTGTCATCGGCTGGGGAGAGCCGGTGGCAAGTGAGGCACTCGACTTGGCCGCCCTCGCGGGGCATGAACTGGCCCGTGAACCCGAGCGCTTCGAGCTCACCGAGGACGTCGAGGATCGTCTCGTCCTCGCCTTCCCCGGGCACGTACTGCATCAGGTTCGACCGTACCCCGCGAGGCGCGAACGCCACTTATGCGCCCTGACCTGGTATGATGCGTCCAAGCGAGCACACCAGCCACGGCTCGCGGGTCACCTCATCGCTTCCGTTCGCGGCTCGCGCACGGGTTCCGAGGGGACCCACCGCTGCAGGGTGCGGCGGGCGCTACCAACCACCAAACGAGCCCGAAGAGAACGAAAGCGAGTTCCCCCTTGTCATCCACGTTCGAGACACTCGGCGTTGCTGCCGATTTCGTCGCCGCGCTCGCGCGCGACGACATCACCGAACCGTTCCCGATCCAAGAGCTCACGATCCCCGACGCCCTCGCCGGCCGCGACCTGTGCGGCAAAGCCAAGACGGGCTCGGGGAAGACGCTCGCGTTCGGCCTGCCGCTGCTCGAGCGAATCGGCCGGGCGGAGCCGAAGGCGCCGCGGGCGCTTGTGCTCACCCCGACCCGCGAGCTCGCCAACCAGGTCAAGAACGTGCTCGCCCCGCTGGGCAAGGTGCGCGGCGTGCGCGTCGCGGCCGTCTACGGCGGCGCGTCGATGGACCGGCAGATCGCTGCACTCCGCACGGGAGTCGACGCCGTGATCGGCACGCCGGGCCGGCTCATCGATCTCCTCGAACGCCGCGAGCTGTCGCTGCGCTCGGTCGAGGTGCTCGTCGTCGACGAAGCCGACCGGATGGCGGACCTCGGCTTCATGCCCCAGGTGCAGAAGCTCCTGCACCGCATCGAGTCCGAGCACCAGACCATGCTGTTCTCGGCCACGCTCGACGGCGGTGTTCGCCAGCTCGTCAACCAGTACATGCGCGACCCGGTTCGCCGCGAGGTGGCCTCGCAGGAGGCGACCGTCGACGAGATGGAGCACCGATTCCTACACGTCCACCAGATGGACAAGGTGAAGGTCGCCGCCGCCATCAGCCGCGGCGTGGAGCGGACGCTCGTGTTCGTGCGGACCAAGCGGGGCGCCGACCGGCTCGTGAGCCAGCTGCGCCGCGAGGGAGTACGCGCCGGCGCCATTCACGGTGACCTCCGTCAGGGCGCGCGCGAGCGTGCGCTGGCCGACTTCTCGCGGGGCAAGCTGCCGGTACTCGTGGCGACCGACGTCGCCGCTCGTGGCATCCACGTCGACAACGTCGATGTGGTCGTGCACTACGACCCGGCCGAGGACGACAAGGCGTACCTGCACCGATCGGGCCGCACGGCGCGCGCCGGCGAGGCTGGCGTCGCGGTGACGCTCATGCTCTGGAACCAGGAGAACTTTGTGCGCGTCGTCCAGCGACGCCTCGGCCTCGACGAGCCCATCGTCGAGGTGTTCTCGAACGACCCGCGCCTCGCCGATCTCGGAGTATTCGAGACGACGGGGACCGCCGTCGCCTGAGCTACAGCACAAAACGCGCACCGGCGGGGCGGGGACGTGCCACGATGGCGGCATGACGCGCGTTTCGCAGCGGGCAACCGCGATCACAGAGTCGGCGACGCTCGCCGTCGACGCCCGGGCGAAGGCGCTGCAGGCCGAGGGAGAGGACGTCATCGGGTTCGGCGCCGGTGAGCCCGACTTCCCCACGCCCGAGCACATCGTCGCCGCCGCCGTCGAGGCGGCCCGCGACCCCCGCAACCACCGCTACTCGCCGACCGCGGGGCTCCCCGAGCTGCGTCTCGCCATCGCGGGGAAAACGCGCCGCGACTCGGGCGTGGACTGCGAAGCGGCGCAGGTGCTCGTAACGAACGGCGCCAAGCACGCCGTCTACGAGGCGCTGCAGACGATCGTCGACCCCGGCGACGAGGTCCTGCTCCCCGCGCCGTACTGGACGACGTACCCGGAGGCGATCTCGCTCGCCGACGGCGAGCCGGTGGTCATCCCGACGACCGAGCAGGCCGAGTTCCGGGTCACGGTCGAGCAGCTCGAGGCCACTCGCACCCCGCGCACCAAAGCGCTGTTCTTCGTATCACCGGGCAACCCGAGCGGCGCCGTGTACCCGCCCGCCGAGATCAAAGCCATCGGGCGCTGGGCGCACGAGAACGGCGTGTGGGTGATCGCGGACGAGATCTACGAGCACCTCACCTACGGCAAGCATCGCTTCACGTCGATGGCGGGCCTCGTCCCCGAGGTCGCCGGCACCACACTGATCCTCAACGGCGTCGCCAAGACGTACGCCATGACGGGATGGCGGGTCGGGTGGATCGTCGGGCCACCGGACGTGATGCAGGCGGCGATCAACCTTCAGTCGCACTCGACGTCGAACGTCGGCAACGTGTCGCAGCGGGCGGCGATCGCGGCCCTGAAGGGCGATCTCGGCGCGGTCGCGGAGATGCGGGCCGCCTACGAGCGTCGCGGCACGCGCATGCACGAGCTGCTGTCCGCGATTCCCGGCGTGACGTGCATGAAGCCGCAAGGCGCGTTCTACTGCTTCCCGTCGTTCGAAGGTGTGCTGGGACGGGACCTCGGGGGGCAGACGCCGCGCAGCACGCTCGAGCTGGCCGCGCTGTTCCTCGACCAGGCCAAGGTCGCGATCGTCCCCGGCGAGGCCTTCGGCGCGCCCGGGTATGCACGTTTGACGTTCGCGACCTCCGACGGCGACATCGAGGAAGGCCTGCAGCGAATCGCCAAGCTCCTCGCGTGACAAGGAGAAGGAGCACCCGGTGACCTCCCGCGTCCTCGTGGCTGAGAAGATCGCACCCCGGGGGATCGAGGCCCTCGGGGCCGCCGGTCTCGAGGTCGACGAGCGCCTCGACCTCACACCCGACCAGCTGCTCGACGCCGTGCGCGACGCGGCCGCGCTCATCGTCCGCAGCGCGACACCGGTGACCGCCGAACTGCTCGCCGCCGCCCGCGACCTGGTGGTGGTAGGCCGGGCCGGCATCGGCCTCGACAACGTCGACGTCGCGGCGGCCACGCGGCGCGGGGTGATGGTGGTGAACGCGCCGCAGTCGAACGTGCTGTCGGCGGCCGAGCACACGATCGCGCTCCTGCTCGCCCAGGCACGGAACATCCCGCAGGCTGATCGCGACCTGCGCGGCGGCAGCTGGAACCGATCGCGCTGGGAGGGAATCGAGCTGCACGGCAAGACGCTCGGCGTCGTCGGCCTCGGACGGGTCGGCGTCCTGGTCGCGCAACGAGGCCACGCTTTCGGGATGCGGCTGGCGGCGTACGACCCGTACGTGAGCGACGAACGAGCCCGTCAGCTCGGCGTGCAGCTCGTGCCCGCGCTCGAGGACCTCGTAGCCACGGCCGACTTCCTCACCGTGCACCTTCCTAAGACGCCCGAGACGCTCGGCCTCATCGGGCGCGACGTGCTCGCCAAGGCCAAGCCGACGCTTCGAATCATCAACACGGCGCGCGGCGGCATCGTGGACGAGGAGGCGCTCGACGAGGCGCTACGCGAGTCGCGGATCGCCGGAGCCGCCCTCGACGTCTTCGACGAGGAGCCGACGACCGAATCACCGTTGTTCGAACTCGAGAACGTCGTCGTCACCCCGCACCTCGGCGCGTCGACGGCGGAGGCCCAGGACAAGGCGGGGCAGACGATCGCCGATCAGGTCGTACTCGCGCTACGGGGCGACTTCGTGCCCTACGCGGTGAACGTGGCCGCCACCGAGGCGTCCGAGACGGTTCGGCCGTTCCTCCCGCTCGCCGAGCGCCTCGGCTCGCTGTTCACGGCGTTGGCCGGCGCGGTCGTCGACACGCTCGAGGTCACCTACGAGGGTGAGATCGCGGACTACGACTGCCGCGTGCTCACGCTGGCGATCATGCGCGGCGTGCTCGCGCCGGTGGTCGACGAACCCGTGTCGTTCGTGAACGCGCCCCAGCTCGCGCAGATGCGCGGTCTCGAGCTTCGGGAGACCAAGACGTCGTCATCGCGCGACTACGTGAACCTGGTGTCGCTGCGAGGCCGTGCGAGCGGACGTCCCGTGCACGTCGCCGGCACGCTCGCGGGCCAGCGGGGCGAGCCCCGCATCGTCGGCATCGAGGACCACAGCATCGAGGTTCCGCCGTCGAGCCACATGCTCGTCGTCCGCAACGAGGACGTCCCGGGCATGATTGGCGTCGTCGGCTCGATCCTCGGCGCCGCCGGCGTGAACATCGAGGACATGCGGGTCGGCAAGAGCCCGTCCGGTGAGGCCGCGCTCATGGCGCTGACCACCTCGACCCCCGTCCCGCCGGACGTCGTCGCCGCCCTCCGGGCCGAGCGCGGCGTCGTCGACGCCAAGGCGATCGAGCTGGCGTAGCGGACGTCAGCGGGCCGACTTGCGCAGGCCGTCGGCCTCGGCCGCCGCCGCGTCGCGGTAGCAGCGGTCGGGGTGGGTCCGGTCGTAGTTGAGGCCGCCTGCGACGTGGAAGATCTTGCTCGACATCTTCGCCTTGACCGGGTGGCTCGGCGGGCACGTGTCCCCCGTCGGCTCGACCCACGCGTCGCCGGCGCCGGGCGTCGGCGACGCCTGCGCGGCAACCGGCTCGGTCGCGGTCACCGGCTCGGTGGCTGTCACCGGCTCGGTGGCTGTCACCGCCGCCGCGGGCGGGGGGTTGTCGGTCCGGGGCTGGGGCGGGAAGGGGGCCGGCTGGGACTCCCAGCTCATGCCCGACTCGGAACGCTGCGACTCGAACCAGCGCCAGATCGCGTAGGCGGTGCCCGCCACCACGCTCAGCATGAACACTCGCCTCACGAATCGCCTCACAACCGTTCCCTCCTTCGACGGGAAGAGTCTTGCACGCGCGAAAGAAGTTGACTCTTCCCCCGAACGCCTGCGACGATGTCTAGACGATGACGAAGGAACTGCGCGCTCAGAGCCTGCTCCTTATCTAGTTGCGAGCGCCTTTCGGTGCTCGCGGACGCCTCCTCGTGCCTACGGGCCGGGGAGGTTTTTCGTTGGCCGGATACCGATCGGGAGACCGAGATGAACGAGGTACGGATCTTCGACACGACGCTGCGGGACGGCGAGCAGTCGCCGGGCATCTCCCTGGACGTGGGCGAGAAGCTCGAGATCGCCGAGCAGCTGGCGCGCCTCGGCACCGACATCATCGAGGCGGGGTTCCCGATCGCGAGCCAGGGTGACTTCGACGCCGTCGAGGCCATCGCCAAGGGCGTACGGGGCTCGACGATCGCCGGTCTGTCGCGCACCGGGTTCAAGGATGTCGACCGGGCGTGGGAGGCGGTGCGGCACGCCGAGCGGCCGCGCATCCACGTCTTCATTGCGACGTCCCCGATCCACATGAAGAAGAAGCTTCGCATGACCGAGGACCAGGTCAGGGAAGAGGCGGCAGCCGGCGTCGCCCGGGCGAAGGGCTACTGCGACGACGTGGAGTTCTCGCCCGAGGACGGCAGCCGCTCGGACGCCGACTTCATGTGCGAGGTGTGCCAGGTCGCGGTCGACAACGGCGCGACCACGATCAACATCCCTGACACGGTCGGCTTCGGCGTCCCCGAGGAGTTCGCCGATCTCATCTCGTACGTGCTCGCGCGCGTGCGGGGTGACTACGTCGTCTCGACGCACTGCCACAACGACCTCGGGCTGGCGGTCGCGAACTCGCTCGCCGGCGTCCGGGCCGGCGCGCGCCAGGTGGAGTGCGCCATCAACGGGCTCGGAGAGCGGGCCGGCAACGCCGCCCTCGAGGAGATCGTCATGGCGATCAAGACGCGGGGTGACTACTTCGGCCATCTCGACGTGAACGTGCGCACCGAGGAGCTGGCGCGCACGTCGCGCATCGTGTCGCGCCTGACCGGCTATCCCGTCCAGTACAACAAGGCGGTCGTCGGAAGGAACGCGTTCGCCCACGAGGCCGGCATCCACCAGCACGGCGTCCTCGAGGATCCCGAGACCTACGAGATCATGGACGCGAGCGCGGTGGGCCAGGAAGCTGCGCAGATCGTCCTGGGCAAGCACTCGGGACGGCACGCGTTCGCCGACTCGCTCGGGAAGATGGGCATCAAGATCCAGGGGGACGCCCTGAACGCCGCGTTCACCCGTTTCAAGGAGCTCGCCGACCGGAAGGTGCAGATCACCGAGGCCGACCTCGAGGCGATCGTGGCCGAGGAGCTCGGCACCGGGTTCGTGCACCGGTTCGACCTCGTCGACCTCACGTTGTCGGGAGGCATGTCGTCGACGCCGACGGCCAAGGTCGTCGTGGCCAACGGCGACGGCAAGATCGAAGCCGAAGGATCCGGGAACGGGATGATCGACGCCGCCGTCGCCGCCATGGCCAAGGCGACCGGTGTCGAGGGCCGGCTCACCGACTTCCAGGTGCACTCGGTGACCGGCGGCGGCGACGCGCTCGGCGACGTCGTGGTCCAACTCGAGTCCGATGGCCTGAAGGTGACGGGACGCGGCGTGTCGACCGACGTGGTCGAGGCGTCGGCGCGGGCCTACCTGAACGCGGTGAACCGGATCCTGCGGCTGCGGGAGCAGGGCGAGGAGCGCGAGATCGAGATCGGGCCATGAGCGCGCCCGCGAGCTCCGCCGACGCCGTCAACCTGTGGAGCGAGTCGGCGTGGGCGCAGCGGTACCTGCGCGAGCGCGACGACATCCCGCACCGCATGGAGGGGTTCGGCGCGCTGATGGAGCTGGTGCCGCTGGCACCGCGGCGGGTGCTCGACCTCGGCACGGGCGACGGCTACACGCTCGCGCTCGTGCGCAGCGTGTACCCGGGTGTCGAAGGCGTCGGCGTCGACTTCTCGGCCGAGATGCTGGGGCTCGCCCGCCGGCGGTTCGCCCGCGAGACCGCCGTCGAGATCGTCGAGCACGACCTCGACGAGCCTTTGCCGCCGCTCGGCCGCTTCGACCTCGTCGTGTCGAGCTTCGCGATCCACCATTGCGTCGACGAGCGCAAGCGCGCGTTGTACGGCGAGGTCTTCCGGGCTCTCGAGCCCGGTGGCCGTTTCCTGAACCTCGAGCACGTGGACTCGGCTACCCCGCAGCTGCACGTGGAGTTCCTTGCCGCCATCGGCAAGACGCCGGCCGAGGACGACCCGTCGAACAAGCTCGTCGCCGTCGAGACGCAGTTGCGCTGGCTGCGCGAGATCGGCTTCGTTCAGGTTGACTGCCACTGGAAATGGCGCGAGCTCGCCCTCCTCGCCGGGGTGAAGCCCGGCTAGGGATTGGTGTGCCGTCAGTCTGCCCAGGGTCCGACACCGGTGACGCGGTCGATGGCGAAGCGCAGGATGAAGCCGGGTGGCGGGTCTTCAATGGGTGGGAACTTCACGTCGGGTCCAAGGTAGACGTGCGCGAGTTCTTGGAGTAGCTCCGCTGCGCCACCTTCCGTAACGCGGGCGGTGCAGTGGGCGACGAGATGCTCCTGGAGCCCGTTGGGTCGGACGACGTCGGACTCCATTGAGATCACGGCACGCGGATCGCGCCGCAGATTCCGGACCTTCAGCGATTCGTGGAGGTGGCCCGACACCAATTCGGCGCCTCGGGCGCCCATCCAAACGATGCTCACCTGGGGCGAACCGTCCCTGTTCATGGTGACGAGATGTGCGAGGTGACCTTCGGCCACGAGCACCCCGGACGCTTTCGGGAATGCCGGCCATCGTGCTCCTCACCGTTACATCCCTCGGCAGTTTCGCAGCCGTGACAGTGTGCCTGGCATGCTCCGGGGACTTGCCAGCGGGCATCGACGCCACGGGTCTCCGGGCAGTACGCGACACGGCGCGGGCCTGTTCCTCCTGTCAGGGCACGACGACGGCGCCGGCGTGTTCGCCAACATGGGCCTCCCGCCTGACGGCCGCAAGCCGTTCTTCGCGTTCTCGACCGCCGTCATCGTGATCGACAGCTTGCTCGGCGGAGCCGCGGTCGCTCTTGCCCTCGGCACCGGACTCGACCTCTCACTCGGTCCGGCGGCGGGCGTAGGGGGCGCGGCTGCCGTCGTCTCGGTCGTGGGATGGATTCGATACGCAGACCGCCGGCTCGATGCCAGCGCGGGCGACACACAGCCGATGTTCCCATCGCCATCACCCAGCGATTCCGATGCACTGCGGTCGTGGAAGTCAGATGGGTGATCTGTGTCTCGTGTTCGGACCCGCCCAAGTAGCAGGTGTCTACGATTGATACCGCTGAGGGGAGGTGTCGTGATGCAGATCCTGTTCAACGTCCTCACCGGCACCAAGGATGCGACGCGTGCGTCGATTCCGCTGCACCTGGCCGTCAATGGCTCGCTCGAGGTCGGCGACCAGCCCGTTGTCTTGCTGGCGGGCGACGGCACTGAGTACCTCGTGGGCGACGCCATCGATCACGCGGAGGGTGTCGGCTTGCCGGCGTTACGCGATTTGGTGGCCAAGCTGCGAGAGCACGAGGTGCCGGTGTATGTCTGAAAGGGCTGCGCGGACGCCCGTGGGGTGTCCGAGGCCGATCTCGCGAAGGTCGGCGGCAGCTTCACGACCCCTCCTGACGCGGCGCGAATGCTTGCCCAGTCCGACCGCGTGATGACCGCGTGAGTCGGCGTTGACGCGCGACAGCATGACGGCCGACGAACTCCCTACAACCCGCTCGGAACCAGCGCCGTACATGGCTTAGGACGCCGCTGGCACCTTTGGAGCCCACGACGGGCGCGCGGTCTCGTACCTCGCGATCTGCGCGTCACGCTCGAGCGTGAGGCCGATGTCGTCGAGGCCGTGCAGCAGACGGTGGTGGGTGTGGTCGTCGAGGTCGAACGGCTCGTCGAGGTCGATGGCCGGGACCGCGACGCGGCGGTCCACGACGTCGATCACGATCTCGACCGACGGGTCGTCCTCGACGGTGCGCATGATGCGCGTCACCACGCCCTGCGGAAGCTCGACGGGCACGAGCCCGACCTTGAGGCAGTTGTTGCGGAAGATGTCCGCGAACCGCGGCGAGATCACGGCTCTGAATCCGTAGTCCTCGAGCGCCCACACCGCGTGCTCCCGCGACGAGCCCGTCCCGAAATTCGGCCCGGCCACGAGGATCCTGGCGTCGCGGAAGCGGTCCTGGTTGAGCACGAAGTCGGAGCGCTCGCGCCACTCGGAGAACAGTCCCTCGCCGAAGCCGGTGCGCTCGACGCGTTTCAGCCAGTCGCTCGGGATGATCTGGTCGGTGTCGACGTCGGAGCGGTCCAATGGGACGGCGCGCGCAATGATCTCACTGACGGCCTGCATGTCAGTCCAAGTCCTCCGGCGTCGTGAAGCGGCCCGCGATCGCTGTCGCCGCCGCGACCGGCGGCGATACGAGGTGTGTGCGCCCGCCCTTCCCCTGGCGGCCCTCGAAGTTGCGGTTCGTCGTCGACGCGCTGCGCTCGCCGGCGGACAGCTTGTCGGGGTTCATCGCCAGACACATCGAGCACCCGGCCTCGGGGCGCCAGTCGAACCCGGCGTCGACGAACACCCGGTCGAGGCCCTCGGCCTCGGCGGCCGCTTTCACCGCCATCGAGCCGGGCACGATCATCGTCCGGAGGCCGTCGCGGACCCGCCGCCCGCGCACCACATCGGCGGCGGCGCGCAGGTCCTCGACGCGGGAGTTCGTGCACGAGCCGATGAAGACGGTGTCGACCTCGATGTCGCGCATGGGTGTGCCGGCCTTCAGGCCCATGTACCCGAGCGCACGTCGGGCCGCGTCGCGCTCCGACGGGTCCGCGAACGACTCGGGATCGGGCACGACGTCATCGATCGTCGTCGTCTGGCTCGGGTTCGTGCCCCAGCTCACTGACGGCCGGATGTCGGCCGCGTCGAGCACGATCTCCTTGTCGAACCGCGCGCCGGCGTCGGTCGGCAGTGTCCGCCAGTCGTCGAGCGCGCGCTCCCATTCCTTGCCCGTCGGCGCGAACGGGCGGCCCTCGAGATAGGCGAACGTGGTGTCGTCGGGCGCGATCATGCCGGCGCGGGCGCCGGCTTCGATCGACATGTTGCACACGGTCAGGCGTCCCTCCATCGAGAGCGACCGGATCGCCGAGCCGCGGTACTCGATGATCGAGCCGATGCCGCCCCCCGTGCCGATGCGGGCGATTATCGACAGGACGACGTCCTTGGCGGTGACGCCGGCGGCGAGTGCCCCGTCGACCGTGATGGCCATCGTGCCCGGCTTCACCTGCGGGAGGGTCTGCGTCGCGAGCACGTGCTCGACCTCGCTGGTGCCGATCCCGAACGCCAGCGCCCCGAACGCGCCGTGTGTCGAGGTGTGGCTGTCGCCGCACACGAGGGTGATGCCGGGCTGGGTGAGCCCCTGCTCGGGGCCGATGACGTGCACGATGCCGCGCACCGGGTCGCCCATCCCGAACAGGCGGATGCCGAACTCGGCGCAGTTCTTGGCCAGCACCTCCATCTGCTTCGCCGAAATCGGGTCCTCGACCGGCCGGTCGCGGCTCGTGGTCGGGTTGTTGTGGTCGATGGTCGACACCGTGAGGTCGGGGCGACGGACGGTGCGACCGTTGAGGCGCAACCCGTCGAAGGCCTGGGGCGAGGTGACCTCGTGCACGAGGTGCAGGTCGACGTAGAGCAGGTCGGGCTCGCCCTCGGCCCGGTGCACCACGTGACGTTCCCATACCTTCTCGGACAGCGTCTGCGGCATCACAACAGGGTATTGGGGGAAGGCGGCCAACAAACACCGTTCACCACGGCGAAACAGTCGCGAAACAGGACGCTCGTACCGTCCCCACATGGACGTGGTGCTCGTGCGCTGGCCGGAGGAGGACAGTCGGCTGCGCCACCTGCGCGAGTCGGGCTCGCCCCGGCTGCTGCTTCTGAACGGCGAGTCCGCCCCGCCCGAATCGGCCGACTGCCTCGAGGACTGGATCCGGCTCCCGGCCGACGACCGGGACGTGCGGGCCCGGGTCGCGCGGCTCGCCTCGCGCGCGGAGACCCAGCAGCCCGCGCCGCAGGTCGACGGGGATGGGCTCCTGCGCTACCGGGGCCGTTGGGTCGCGCTGTCGCCGGTCGAGTCCGCCCTCGCCACCACGCTCGTCGACCGGTTCGGCGCCGTGGTCGGTCGAGACACGCTGGCCCGCCGGGCATGGCCGGACGGCACCCCGACGCGCAACGCGCTCGACGTGCACATGCTCCGCCTGCGGCGACGCATCGCGCCGCTCGGTGTAGAGGTGCGCACCGTCCGGTCCCGTGGGTACCTGATGCAGGCGGCGCAGCCACGCGCAGACGCGCAGTAACTCTGCGCCGTGTCGGTCACCAGCATCCTCCTCGACATCCTGATCGTTCTCGTCGCGGCCAAGGTCGCGGCGGAGATCGCCGAGCGCGTCGGCTTTCCGCCCGTCGTCGCCGAGATCCTGGCCGGGGTCGTCATCGGGCCGTCGGTGTTCGATCTCGTCGGCACCGAGCAGACGCTCCAGGTGCTGGGAGAGATCGGCGTCATCCTCCTCCTGCTCCAGGTCGGGATGGAGATGGACCTCGGCGAGCTGGGCGCCGTCGGCCGGGCATCGGTGTCGGTGGCGCTGATCGGTGTGGCAGTGCCGATGGCGGCGGGCTTCGGCGTGTCCGAGCTGTTCGGCTACGACGCCAACACCGCGTTGTTCCTCGGCGCGGCGCTGGCGGCGACGAGCGTCGGGATCACGGCCCGCGTGTTCAGCGACCTGCGCGCGCTGGCGAGCGTCGAGGCGAGGACGGTGCTCGGCGCCGCGGTTGCCGACGACGTCCTCGGCCTGGTGATCCTGACCGTCGTCGTACGAATCGTCTCCGAAGGCTCCGTATCGGTGCTGAGTGTGCTCGGCATCTTCGCAATCGCACTCGCGTTCTTGGTGGCCACAACCGCCATCGGCTCGCGGGCAGCCCCGCCGCTGTTCCAGTTCCTGCACCGATACGCGCGCTCGACCGGGACCGTCGTCGCGCTCGCGCTTGCGTTCACGCTCGCGTTCGCCGAGCTCGCGGACGCCGCGCAGCTGGCGCCGATCGTGGGCGCATTCGTCGCCGGACTCTCGCTGTCGCGCAGCACCGTCTCCGACCGCATCTCCCGCGAGCTCGCGCCGGTCGGCCACTTGTTCATCCCGGTGTTCTTCCTCCAGATCGGCATCGAGGT
>JBKPDG010000154.1:0-10745 GCA_046727755.1 Actinomycetota bacterium | reverse complement strand
GTTCACGGAGCTCACGGTGCGAGAGCACCTCGTCGTGGCCCACCGGGCCCACGTGCGGCGCGACCGCCGGTTCTTCGCCGACCTGGCCGGCCTCGGCAGCCGGCCTCCGCCTCGCGAGCGCGAGCTGGTCGACGGTCTCCTCGACCTGCTCGGACTGACGCCGGTGGCCGACCGGCCTGCGGCGCTCCTCCCACTCGGTACCGGGCGACTCGTCGAGGTCGCCCGGGCGCTGGCGACCGAACCGGCGATCGTGCTGCTCGACGAGCCCACGTCGGGACTCGACGCCGGCGAGGCGGAGCGGCTGGCCACCGCCCTCGAGCGGACACGCGCCGACCTGGGCGTCGCTTTCGTGCTCGTCGAGCACAACGTCGACTTCGTCCTCGGGCTCGCCGAGCACGTGACCGTCCTCGACTTCGGCAAGGTCATCGCAGCGGGAACGCCGGCTGCGATTCGCGCCGACGAAGCGGTGCAGGCGGCCTACCTCGGAACGACGACGAGCTCGGGGGCGGCGTGAGCGCGCGGCCGTTGCTGTCGGTGGAGCACCTGAGCGTGGCGTACGGCGAGGCGCGCGCGGTCTTCGACGTGTCCGTCGAGGTCGCCGACCGGGGCGCGCTCGCGGTGCTCGGGTCCAACGGCGCGGGAAAGAGCTCGCTCGCCGGTGCGATCGCCGGGGTGGTACGCCCGGCGAGCGGACGGATCGTGTTCGACGGCCGCGACATCACCGGATGGCCGTCGCACCGCGTGAGCCGCGTGGGTGTGGCGTACGTTCCGGAGGAGCGAGGCATCCTCCCGCACCTGTCGGTGCTCGACAACGTGCGCGTGCAGCTGCGGTACGTCGTGCCCCGAGGCGATCGCAACACGGCGATCGAACGGGCTCTCGATCAGTTTCCTGTGCTCGCGGAGCGACGCCACCAGCCCGCGGGGACCCTCTCGGGCGGCGAGCAGCAGATGCTCGGGCTCGCGCGTGTGCTGGCCGCGCCACCGCGCCTTCTCATCGCCGACGAGATGTCGCTCGGCCTCGCGCCGAAGCTCGTGGATCTGGTCTTCGAGGGCCTCGCCCGCGCCCGCGCCGAGGGCGTGACCACGTTGCTCGTCGAGCAATACGTCGACCGGGCGCTCGAGTTCGCCGACGACGCGGTGATCCTGCGGCGGGGTGAGGTCGTCTGGAGGGGCCCGGCGGCGTCGGCGGGCCCCGAGACGCTGGCGGGCTATCTCGGGGATCCGGTCGGCGGCGCGAGCGATTCGTCGCCCGCTTCCTGACGGAGCCGGTCGCGCAGCGCGAACTTCTGGATCTTCCCGGACGGCGTGCGCGGGAACTCCTCGATCCCCCGCAGCTCCTCGGGCCACATCTGGCGCGCCAGGCCGGCGGCCTCGAGATGGGCGCGCACAACATCGAGCGTCGGCAGGTCGCGGCCCGGGAGCGGCCGCACGAACGCGCAGGCGTGCTCGCCGAGCCGGGCGTCTGGCGCGGCGACGACCGCGACCTCGGCGACACCCGGCAGGCGCAGGACGAGCTCCTCGACCTCCAGAGCCGAGACGTTCTCGCCGCCGCGGATGATGATGTCCTTCTTCCGGTCGACGATCGAGAGGTACCCGTCGTCGTCGAGCACGCCGACGTCGCCCGTGGCGTACCACCCGTCGGCGTCGAAGCACTCCCTCGTGAGCGCCGGGTCGGTGTAGCCGGGGAAGCAGTCGGGGCCACGACTGATGATCTCGCCTGCCTGACCAGCGCCAACCTCTTTGCCGTCATCGACGAGCAGCTTGATCTCGACTCCGGGCAGGAGGTGGCCGTCCGTGTACAGCCGCTTGTCGCGGGGCTCCTCGTGCCGGGAGCCGGTGATCGACGGATGCTCGGTCGAGCCGTACATGCGCACGATCGAGATGCCCATCGCGTCGGCACGATCGGTCACCGCCGCCGGGACCGACGAACCGCCCAATCCGACATGGCGCATCAGCGCGCGGTGCTCGTCGGTGAAGTCGGGGTGGTCGAGCAGGCTGGTGAGGAAGAACGTTGCTCCCGCGCCGCTGTACACCTCGTCCTCGAGCATCGCAGCGAGGACCGTCGCCGGGTCCCACACGTCGATGAGGTGGATCGGCTCGCGCCGGAAGACGGGGATGAGCAGCGCGGCGAGCATGCCGATGCCGTGGCCGACTGGCGCGCCGGTGAGGGCGGGGATGCCGCCGCCGGCCTGCATCGCGCCGAGCTGACGGATCTCGAAGCCGATCGTTCGGTGCGCGTGCACGACGCCTTTCGGGTCGGCGGTCGTGCCGGAGGTGTACGCGACGAGCGCGGGCGCGGACGCGTCAACCCGCGCCGGCTCGTGCACGGCGTCGCCGTCAGCGAGTGCGGTGAACGGCAGCGCGCCGGCCGGCACAGCGTCGTCGGTCACGACCGCGACAAGCTCGAGCTCGGGGAGGTCGGGGCGCATCGTGTCGAGGTTGGCGAGATAGTCGAGGTGACCGAAGCGGTCGGCAGTGACGAGGACGCGCGCGCCGGACTGGCGGAGGATGAACCCGACTTCCTTGGGCCCGTAGAAGTGCACGATCGGCACCGGGACGGCGCCGAGGAAGGCCGTCGCCCAGAACGTGGCCGCGGCTTCCACCCAGTTCGGGAGCTGGAACGCGACAAGGTCGCCCGATTCCACGCCGCGGGCGCGCAGACCCCCCGCGACCCGGCGGGCGAGCTCGGCGACGGCACCGAGCGTGCCCGTGTACGGACGCAGTCGCGAGCGGACCTTGAACGCGAGTCGGGCGCCGTCGGCCAACCCGGTGGCGAGAATCTCGCCCAGCGTGTCGTCGTTCCAAGAGCCGTCGGCGACGTAGCGGCGCGTCAGCGCCTCGGGCGGCTGTCGCAGCTGCCAGTCGGGCGGCACGTCGACGGACCGTAGCGGCGCGGGCTTTCCCCTGCCGGTCGCCATGGAATAGCATTCCGCACATGCGGAACGCCGTTCCCACCCCCGTCGAGCCTGGGTCGCCGGTCGCCGAGCGGGTGGCGTCGCGGACGCTCGCGGTTCGGTCGGAGGCCTACACCGACGAGGTTCGCCGTCTGGTGGCCGCCGGCTACGCGGTGATGCGCCGGACCGGCACGCTCGATCCCCGCGTGAGCGACATCGTGCGCGAGTCGGGTCTCTCGAACCAGGCTTTCTACCGGCACTTCCGCGGCAAGGACGAGCTGCTCGTCGCGATCCTCGACGACGGCCAGCGTCAGCTCCTCACCTATCTCGAGCACCGCATGGCCGGCGCCGCGCCCGGTGCGCCGCGCGTACGGGCGTGGGTCGGCGGCGTGATGGAGCAGGCCCGGAACCCGGCCGCCGCCGACAACACGCGGCCGTTCGCGATCAACAACGCGCGCCTCGCGGTTCGCTTCCCCGACGAGGTGGCGCGCTCGCGCGAGCTACTCGTGCGCCCGCTGCGCGACGCCGTGTCCGACGCCGGCGGCGATCCGCAGCGCGACGCCGACGCGATCTACCACCTCGCGATCGGGTGCATGAACGACGCGCTCGTCGCCCGCCGCCGGCCGACCGACGAGGACGTCGAGCACATCGAGCAGTTCGTGCTGGGAGGGCTGCGTGGAACGTGAGCTCCTGATCACCGGCATGGGCGGGCAAGGAGTGCAGCTCGCCGCCCAGGTTGTCGCGCGCGGCGCCACGCTCGAAGGCCGCCACGTGATGCTGTTCGGGGTATACGGCGGCGCGATGCGCGGGATGAACACCGACGGCACGGTCGTCGTCGGTGACGCGCCCCTCCAGGCGCCGCCGCTCGTTTCGCACACGTGGTCGGCCGTGGCCATGCACGACAAGTTCTGGGCGCCGGTCGAGCCGAAGGTGCGCTCTGGTGGACTCGTCCTGGTCAACAACGCCACGTTCGAGACGCCGCTCGACGAGGAGCGCTACCGGGTCGTTCGATTTCGCGCCACCGACATCGCGACAGAGCTGGGCAACGAGCTCGGCGGCTCGATGGTGATGGTCGGCGCGTACGTCGGGATCACCGGCCTCGTCGGTCTCGACGCCACGATCGAGGCGATGCGGCAGTCGATCCCGCCGTACCGGCAGCAGCACATCGCGGCCAACGAAACTGCGATCCGCGCCGGTTTCGACGCCGCTGACCACCGTGCGTTCCCGGCATGGGAGCCGGAGGCGGCGCGGGCATGACGGGCGACGGCGTCACGATCAAGAGCCGCGGCACGGTCACGATCGATGTCGATACGTGCAAGGGTTGCGAGCTCTGCATCACCGCGTGTCCCCCGCGGGTGCTGTCCATGAACGCCGACGTGAACCACCTCGGCTACCGGTATCCGCAGCTGCATCCCGGCTGCACCGGCTGCGCCGCGTGCCTCATGGTGTGCCCTGACTTCTGCTTCGAGGTGTTCCGCTTCGACGAGCCCGTCATGACGGAGGTCGCGGCAAGCACCGAGGAGCCGTCGTGACAACGGTCGCCACCACTGATCGGCGGCTGATGGAGGGCTCGGAGGCCATGGCCGAGGCGGCGATCGCGGCCGGGTGTCGGTTCTTCGCGGGCTACCCGATGACGCCGTTCACCGAGCTGCTCGAGCACCTGGCGAAGAAGCTCCCTGACGTCGGCGGCGTGTGCATCAACGCCGAGAGCGAGCTCGAGGCGGTCGGCATGGCATGGGGCGCGCTGGCGACCGGCGCACGCGCCGCGACCGGCTCGACCGGGCAGGGGCTGTCGCTCATGCAGGAGTCGTTCAGCGAGATCACACTGGCCGAGCTGCCGCTCGTCGTGTTCAACATGGCCCGCGGCCAGCAGGACTACTTCCAGGCGACGCGGGGCGGCGGCCACGGCGACTACAGGCACATCGTGCTGGCGCCGCTCGACATCTCCGAGGCGGTCGAGCTCACGCAGCTGGCGTTCCACCTTGCCGACAAGTGGCGCAACCCCGTCCTCGTGTACGGCGACTACCTGCTCGCCCACACGCACGAAGCCGTGTCGGTCGAGCCGATCGAGTTCCCCGGGGTGCCGTCGAAGTCGTGGGCCGTCGACGGGTCCGCGGGCGGCACGGGCGACTCGCGGCTCGTCACCCCGCTCGGGCTCGGCAAGCACGGCCACGACGCGCCCGGAATCGAGCGGCACCTGCGCGCCATCACGGCGAAGCACGCCGACATCGAGCGCGAGGAGCAACGCGTCGAAAGCGCGTTCTGCGAAGACGCCGAGACGGTCGTGGTCGCGTTCGGTACGCCGGCCAAGTTCGTCCGCTACGTCGTCAATCAGCTGCGCGCGGAGGGCGAACGGGTCGGCTTCGTGCGGCCCGTCAGTCTCTGGCCATATCCGTCCGGCGCGGTGGCGGACGCGACCGCGGGCGCGAAGACGGTCGGCGTGTTCGAGCTGTGCGCGGGTCAGATGATCGAAGATGTGCGTCTCGCCGTGCTCGGGCGCGCGCCGATCGTCGGAATCGGCGGCATCTCGACCGACGGCTCGGGCTTCGGCGTCGGACCATTGCTCGACGCCGAGATCATCCGGGAGCGCGTCCTCGCCGTCCACCGCGGCGGCGCCGGCGCCGATCTCCCGCCCCTACCGGTGAACGAGCGCGGGTGAAGGGAGTCTGCGATGCCTGGTGAGCCCACCGGCCCTGTCGGTCCGGTGCTCGACACGAGCGCTGCGCCCGATCACGCCAAGAAGGTCGCCGACCTCAAGCCGGATCTGCTGCTCACCCAGGAGCACCACATGTGCCCGGGGTGCGGCGAACCGCTGGCGCTGCGCGTCTACCTCGAGGCGCTCCAGGAGCTCGAGGTCACGCAGCGCTCGATCATGGTCGCCGGCATCGGCTGCTACACCGCGTTCACGAGCACGGTCGACGTCGACCTCGTACAGGCGTTGCACGGGCGGGCGCCTTCGGTCGCGACGGGCGCGAAGCGGATGCGGCCGGACGCCGTCGTGTTCACCCTCCAGGGTGACGGCGACATGGTGAACGAGGGGCTGCAGGAGGTGCTGCACACGGCGGCGCGGGGCGAGAAGGTCACGTGCATCCTGCTGAACAACGGCGTCTTCGGCGAGACCGGCGGTCACATGACGGCGACGAGCGTGCTCGGACAGCGCACGAAGAACTCGCTCGACGGGCGAGACGCCGAGTACCACGGCTATCCCATCCTCATCGGCGATCTGATCGCGAGGCTGCAGGGCGCGGCGTACGTGGCACGGGGTTCCGTGCACAACGCGGGTGCGGTGGCACGGACGAAGAAGATGTTCCGCAAGGCATTCGAGTCCCAGCTGCGCGGCGAGGGATTCTCGTTCGTCGAGGTGCTGACGATGTGTCCGACAGGGTGGTTCATCCCAACCGGCGACGGCCCCGATTACATGCACGAGACCCTCGGCGAGGTGCACATCATGGGCGAGCTCAAGGTCGGCGGCGTCGTGAAGACCACTGAGGAGCTGCACGAGGAGAACGTCGCCCGCCAGCGCGAGGTCGAGGGCGCGCTGCGGCGCGGCGGCTTGGACCACTAGCCGGCGTTCGGCCGTTATTCCTTGGGGCAGCTCTTAGGTTGGACACGCCCCGGCGTAGTCGGGTCGCTCGCCGGCGTCCATCGACCCGTGTCGCGCCAGCGCGCGTCTTCGTCCTTCCGCTGACACACGGACCAGAAGATGTAGGGCGTCGATACCCGGTCGCCGGCGGCATCGAGCCGGATCGTCCCGGTAACCCCCTTGGCGCCATCGGCGTGCGCGGCGAACGCGACACGGAGGGTCTCAGCGTCTGCGTCGACAGCTGCGTCCGCGAGGGTCCGGGCGGCGACGCTGAACGCGTCGTAGGCGGCGAGCGTGAACGCATCGGCCGTCGCCTGGGCGCGCTTGGAGATCTGACCGAGCAGTTCCGCGTCTTTTTTGGCCTGGTCCGCGGGCAAGGCGACCAGCGGGCTCGGGTAACCCCTCACCTTTGCCATCGTGGCGAACGTCGCGGGTCCGCTGGCGAGGAGTGCTTTCGTCTGGGCCGAGCCGTCGCCGCCGTACCAGCGGACGCCGTCGATACCCGGGACCGTGCGCGCTGTGCTCAGGACGTCCGCGACCTCTTCGAACCCGGCCAGGTACACCGCGACTTTGTCCGCGCCCGCTTTGGCGATCAGGCTCTGCAGCTGCCCACTGACGTCGTTGAGCGCTGTTGTGAAATCGGCCGTGTCGGGCTCGTAGACCACACCTGGCGAGACGGTGGCGCCGGACGCGGTTGCGGCGGCCCGCACCGAGTCGGCGAGCCCCGTGTTTCCCCGGTCGTTACGCCACATCGGGACAATCGTCTCCGCGCCGTTCCTGAGCATGAGATCCACGCTCGCGCGTCCTTCGACGCGATCGGTGGGCACGAACCGGAAAACGCTGTCGTCGGGTTGGGCGAGTGAGGACGCGGTGCTGCCCTGCGACACGAGGATGACGCCGCGCGCGCCGGCTTGATCGGAGATCGCGGCGACCTCGGAGCTCGACTGCGGACCGATCACGATACGCACGCCGCGATCGGCGAGGCGTGTGAGCGCCGCCTGTGCTTGCTCGGGGTTCAGATCCGTGTTCTCGATGTCCAGCTGGACCTTGACCTGCTTGCCCTGGCCGGAGGCATTCCAGCGTCGCGCGGCGATCTCGAGCGCGGCCTTGCTGGTGTTACCAAGTGTCGCACCGTCGCCGGTGAGCGACAGGAGCGCACCGATGCGCACTTCCCGTGGAGCCTCGCCGCCCGCGATCGCAGCCGGCGCGCCGATGCCTATCGAACCAATAACGACAACAATCGTGACGAGGCGGCGCAACACGCGCGGCAAATCTACATCTCGGCACGCGCGACGCCACTGCGACGGAGCACCGATTCGGCGTACGCGTGGGGACGAAAGTGGAGGATTGGGTCGTCCGAGAGCTCGATGCCGTCCGTGACGCGCGTCGGATCGAAGACGAGCACGTCATCACCTTGTTCGCGGTCATGCGCGAGCCCGCTGATCTCGAGGCGGCCGAGTGCGACGCGCTCGCGGTCGTCGGGCCACGGCACGGTGGGGTCGTCGACGTCGTCGCCGTCCTCGGCGATCTGCACCGTCAGCGTGAACCCGGCCGGACTCTCCGCCAGGCGCGTGGCGAGATCCTCCTGGAGGTAATCGGGCCCGCGGGCTTCGGCATCTTCGGTGGCGATGTCGGCCTCGCCTGCCTCGGGCTCCCACCGGTAGCGGACCCACCGGCTCCCACCGTCGGCATCGACGAAGCGGTAGGCGTGCAGCGAGTTGTACGCGCAGCGGAGATAGCTCTCGGGTGGTGTGGCGGCGAGGACGGCGGCGCCGGCCGTCAGTGCCTCCGGGTGCTGCTCGAGGAACGCGCCGATCGCGGCCGGATCGGGTTCGCCCGTAGCGGGGTCAGGCATACGAGCGCGGCAGAAGTCCAGGAAGCCGTCGATCGAGTTGACGAAGAAGGCGGGAAGGGTGATGCCGACGACGTCGGTGGTCGTTCCGTCTTCCAGATAGAACTTCGTCGCCATGCCGCGACCTTCGCGGGGCTCGTAGTCGGGCGCGTGCGGGTCGCCGCTCCCGTTCGAGAACCGGACGTGAGCGCGTACGGGCCCGCCATCGAAGTGCGGGGCCCGGCTCAGACGCACCGCGTCCGCCGATGGCGTGAACGTCGCCGCACACAGCGTCCCCTTGGCGTGCACGGCACGGAACCCGGGGTGGTGGCCGCTGATGGCGCAGACGGCGTCGACCGCCTGCCGCGCCAGGTCGTCCATGCCCATCGCCGCCCTCCTCTGTGATAGAGGCCTGACGTGGACTTTACGTATCCCCCGGAGGCCGAGGCGTTTCGCGCCGAGTTCCGTACCTGGCTCGAGGAGCATCTCGGCGACGATCTCCGGGAGCTGGCGCAGCATCCCGTCGGCGACGATCCCGACCGGATCGAGCGACTGCGGGCGTGGAACCGCACGCTCGCCGACGCCCGGTACGCGGCGATTGCCTGGCCCGTCGAATACGGCGGGCGGGGCGCCTCGCTCATGGAGCAGGTCGTGTACGCCGAGGAGATGCACCGCGCCGGAGCCCCGGGCACGGTGAACATCATCGGCTTGTCGAACATCGCGCCGGCGATCATGGAGCACGGCACCGAGGGCCAGAAGCGGGCACTGCTCCCCCGCATGCTGCGGGGCGACGACATCTGGTGTCAGGGGTTCTCCGAGCCCGACGCCGGCTCTGACCTGGCGTCGCTGTCGACATCGGCCGTGATCGATGGGGACGCCTTCGTCGTCAACGGGCAGAAGACGTGGAACACGCTCGGTGCGTTCGCGAACCGGTGTGAGCTGCTGGTGCGGACAGACCGCGACGCGCCGAAGCACCGGGGCATCTCCTGCCTGCTCGTCGACATGGATCTGCCCGGCATCGAGGTGCGACCGCTCGTGACCATCGCCGGTGAACGGGAGTTCAGTGAGATCTTCTTCACCGACGTGCGCGTACCGCGTGATGCGCTGCTGGGACCGCTGAACGAAGGATGGTGGGTGGCGATGACCACGCTCGCGTACGAGCGTGGAACGGTCGCCAACCTTCACCTGGGCCTGCGCAAGAAGATCGCCGAACTGCTGGAGACCGCAAAGCGCGTCGGTGTGGCGCACGATCCCGTCGTGCGGCAGAAGCTGGCCCGCGTCTACCTCGAGGGGGAGCTGCTGAAGCTCGTATCGCAGCGGGCCATCTCGGGCGTGCTGCACGGCCGCGAGATGGGACCGGAGTCGAGCATCGCCAAGCTCGTCTGGAGCGAGGCCGAGCAGCACCTCGGTGAGGTGGCGGGCGATGTTCTCGGCCCGGACGCCAACACCGGGCGCTGGGGCCGAGACAGAGTCGCGATGAGGTCGTACACGATCGCCGGTGGTACCACCCAGGTGAACAAGAACATCATCGCCCAGCGCGTGCTGGGTCTGCCGCGCGAGTAGCCGTCGTTCGCGCTACGCGCTGCCGTTCGGCGGGATGTTGGCGTTCATCCGGAAGAAGTTCGTCGGGTCGTACTTCGCCTTGAGGCTCACCAGGCGCTTCCACTGCTCCGGGCTGTAGGCGCCTGTTTGCACCCGCTCCGGGCTGTCCTCGTTCGTGAAGTTGACGTAGACGCCCTTGCTGTACGGCTCGAGCGCTGCGAAGAACGTCCGCACCCAATCGATGTGCCGCTCCGCCTCGGGATCGTCGGGCAGCCACGACGAGACGATGTTGATGTCGTGCGCGGCGTCACGGTTCGGAAACGCAGTGGCGTCTTCCGGGACTCGAGCGACCGCGCCGCCGAGCGTGAACAGCGGGACGGTCGAGAGCGGTGACGTGATCGTCGCCGCTTGCTCGACCACGACGTCGATCACCTCGTCCGTCAGGGGATCGAGAGTGTGCGACTTCCAGTAGTAGTGACGACCGTGCGGCGCCGTCGGGTCGAGCATCTTCTGGTGGGTGACGTACGGCTTCGGCACGAATGTGTTGACGGGCGGCGTCGGGAGCTCTTGCAGGGCTCGGAACGCGGCTTCACCCTCCTCCACCGGACCGGCGTACGTGGGTATGAGGCCGACGATCGGCTTGCCGTGGAGCTCCTCGGGCACAACCGGGAGCGGAGGGGCGAGGCGGAGGTTGCCCATGAGCCCGATCTCGTCCGGCGCATCGGCGGTGAAGTCGCGGAGGAACCGGAGTACCTGGAGTGCATCGTCCATCGGCCACGCGACGAGTCCGGCCAGCACGGTGGGGCCGAGCGGGTGCAGCTGGAGCTCGAACGAGGTGACGATGCCGAAGTTGCCGCCCCCGCCGCGCAAGCCCCAGAAGAGGTCGGGGTTCTCC
>JBKPDG010000153.1:0-12619 GCA_046727755.1 Actinomycetota bacterium | reverse complement strand
ACCATCGACCACGGGAAAGACCGTCCTCAGAATTTCATGACGGCGGGCGACGTCTCGCAAAGCCGCGACGAGGGCGTCGACGTTCAGGGGGCCCCGGATGCGCAAGGATGCCGGCACGTTGTAGGCCGCGCTCTCGGGGGCGAGCCGGTGCAGGAACCACATCCGCTCCTGCGAGAACGATAGGGGCGCCGAACCCTCGAGCCTCCGGGATTCGATCGCTCCCCCGCCCGAATGCCCGTCGCTGATCCGTTCGGTGATGCGCTCGACGAGGTCGGCGACGGTGGCCGTCTCGAACAGGTCGCGGAGGGCGAGGTCGACCCCGAGGACCTCGCGGATTCGCGACACGACTTGAGTGGCCAGGAGCGAGTGACCGCCTAGCTCGAAGAAGTTGTCGTATACTCCGACCCGTTTGAGGTTCAATACCTCCGCCCAGATCCGGGCGACCGTCTCCTCGAGTCCCGTGCGCGGCGGAACGACTGGGATCGCGTACTCGAGCCCCTTCCCCGCGACGGTGGCAACGGCTCGCCGATCCACTTTGCCGCTCGAGGTCACCGGGAGCGCGTCCAACAGGATGAAATCCGCCGGGACCATGTAACCGGGAAGACGAGCCTGGAGGAAGACGCGGAGGGCGTCCGCGGTCGGCGGGCCGTGGCAATCTCTGACGACCAGGTGCGCCGTCAAACCCCGGGGCCTGTTTTCGGTCGTCGGCGCCAGCACCACGGCCCAGCGAACGTCTGGATGAGACTCTATGGCCGTTTCGATTTCTCGGAGCTCGACCCGGTAGCCACGGATCTTCACCTGAGTGTCGAGACGTCCGAGGTACTCGAGCCGGCCATCTGAGCGATAGCGCGCCAGATCGCCGGTCCGATAGCGACGGTCGCCCGGAACCCAGGGATCGGCCTCAAAGACCCGAGCCGTCTCGTCCGGACGGTTCAGGTAGCCCCGTGCGACCTGGACTCCGGCGATCCATAGCTCCCCCGCCATACCGATCGGGACGGGCCCGCCGCGCGCGTCCAGCACGTACACCCGCACGTCGGCGATGGGGCGGCCGATGGTTGGCACCGCCTCGTCCCGCGTGACCTGCTCGGTCGTCGCATACATCGTCGCCTCGGTCGGCCCGTACTGGTTCCACAGCTCCGCACCGCGCTGGAGCAAGGCGTCGGCGAGATCCCGAGTGAGGGGCTCGCCGCCGCAGATCATCTTGAGTCCCGGCTGGCCCGACCAGCCGGACTCCAAGAGGTTGCGCCACAGAGTCGGGGTGCCAGCCAGGACGGTGGTGCCGGCGTCGCGCACCGCAGCGGCCAGCCGTTCGCCGTCCGCCACCGCGCCCCCTTCCACCACCTCCAGGCGCGCTCCCGCCGCGAGTGCCCCCCAGATCTCGAGCGACGCCACGTCGAAGGCCACGGCGGTGATGGCTGTCCAGACGTCGGCCGGACCGAGTCGCAGACGGCTGACCACATCCCCGATGGCGTTGGCCACACTGCGGTGCTCCACCTCGACGCCCTTCGCAATCCCCGACGATCCCCAGGTGTAGGCGATGTACGCGCGATGGTGGCTGAACCGCTCGCCGATCGAGAGCCTGGTGACCGGTTCCCGATCGAGGATCGCCTTCTCGCCGTCGAGCGAGAGGGCGGGCACGGAAGAGGCGGGAAAGAGAGATCGGAAGCGATCCTCGGTCACGAGGGCGCAGGCCTGGGAATCCTCGATCACGAAAGCGAGGCGCGCCGGCGGCAGCGACGGATCGAGCGGCACGTAGACGGCGCCGGCCTTCAGGATGCCGAGGAGACCAACGACCAGATCTGGCGAGCGGTCCACGCAGATGGCCACGGCCATGTCAGGACCGACTCCCAACCGCCTCAGGTGGTGGGCAACCTGGTTCGCACGCTCGTCGAGGGCCCGGTAGCTCAGAGCCCGGCCACTGCCGGAGAGCGCGATGGCCTCGGGGGCCCGATCCACCTGCGCCTCCACCAGGGCCTCCACTCACGCGGGCCCGGCGCATCCCTGACTCTTGTGGGTCCATCCGGCAATGAGCCCGGCGCGTTCAGACTCGTCCAGAAGCGGCGCCTCTCGGACCCGCTGCGTCGGACGGGCGCAGAACGCGCGGACCAACCGCAGGTAGTGCCGGCCCATCCTTCGGATCGTCTCCGCTTCGTATAGGTCCGTGTCGTACTGGAAGACCGCGGTCATGCCGTGGGCTGATTCGACGAGCTGCACATCGAGGTCGCTCTGGCTCGCGCGCCGCGGCACCGGAAGCGCGGTCAGCGAGAGCTTGCTCCAGTCGAGCGAGGCCCTGCCCTCGCCGATCAGGTAGGTAAGACCGAAGGTGACGTCGCAGAGGGCAGATCGACCTGGGTCCCGCACCGGAGCGAGTCGCTCCACAAGGAGTGGGAATGGATACGTCTGATGGGCGAGAGCGGCGCGCACGGTCTCGCGCATCCGGTGCACCACGTCCGTAAAGCTCGGCCCCCCCGAGAGGTCGGCGCGCAGGACGATCTGATTCATCAAGTTGCCGAAGGTCCGGCGGAAGCGCGGCACCGGCCGGCCATATGCGATCGAGCTCACCGCGATGTCATCCTGCCCCGTGTAGCGGGCGAGAAGTGCCTGGAAGACCGAGAGCAGGACGACGAACGGCGTCGTGCGGTGGGAGCGAGCCAGCCGGCCGATCGCCATTGCGAGCTCACCGTCCAGGGCCACGGTCTCGGAGGCGCCGCGGTGGCGTCGGGCCTGCCGGCGCGGCAGATCGCCGGGCAAGTCGAGCCGCGGCGGCTCGCCCGCCAGCTGCTCTCGCCAGAACGACCAGAGACGTTCCCCGACTGGCCCCGCCAGCATCTCGGCCTGCCATCGGGCGAACTCCTTAAGATCCAATGGTTTTGGGTCCAGGTTGGGAGGACGTGCCTACAGATCGCCCGAACTGTGCAACGGAGTTCACAGCGGAGGCGAACGTCCCGGGGCTTGTCACGGCGACTGGGTCACCGTCGAAAGGCCCAGGGCCTTCGGAAGCGGCGCTAGCCGTCGGACGCGGCGAAGAGGCCCTCGTCGGCTCTGGGGATCAGGACCACTGCTCGAGATTAAACCCCGATCGCGCGAACCGTGGAACGCTCCGGTGCCGTGCCAACGGGGTTGCGCTAGCGTCCTCGGCGGGCCACGAGCGCGAAGTCCAAGAAGTATCGGTCGAGCTCCTCCAGCGTGGCTCCGTACTCGCGCCCGCCATCGGCCGCGTCGCACAGAATCTCGCGCGCCCGCGCGATCTCCTTCAGCCGGCCGCGCCAGCGTGGGTCCGCCAGGGTGAGGTCCAGCAGCTCCAGCGCGCGCTCGAAGGCGGCGGCGCGCTCTTTCGCCGCCCCTCGACGTCGCATCCGTCCCACCTCAGCCCCGACGTTGGCCAGCTGCTCCGCGAGGGACAGCCGCTGCCAGCGACCGGTGGCGAGACCCGGGTGGCGGGGCGCGGGTGTCGTCATTCGCGGATCAGCCGACTCACGATCTCCCGGATGCGTTCTCGCCGCGCGGGGTCCTCGACCGAGCGAGATCGGTTACCCTGCGCGGGTCGGACGTTGATCATCGAGTCGAACTCGACGCGCTCCGCGCCGGCGGAGTCGGGATACAGGTTGATCCCCCACAGATCCGACTGGCGAGAGCCCTGGTCCAGAAGGATCGCCTCCTCGTCGGCGTGGAGCTCTCCACCGATCGCCATGATGCCCTGCTCCACGTCCACTACCGCCTTCACCATCTCTCCGAACTGCTCCCGCGCGCGGCTCCGCAGCTCGTCGAGCGTGACGGCGTCGCGAACGACGTGGATCGGCACGGGGGCTCCTGTCGGCTAGCCGTCTCGGCGAGGATCGCCGAGCGATGCTATCCTGCGCGGTCGGACCCGGCAACCCTGGGCGATGCCAACCGATCCCCGGCAACGAACCGCCGCAGGTTTCCGCGCGCGCGGCGGGTGGCGGGTTCGATGGCGAAGCCGGCGGCCCCGACCGTCCGCTCCGTGTCGCGGTTCGGCCGGCAGCCACCTGCGACCCGGGTCCATGCCGGCTGGACCAGGTCCTGCAGTCGAGCGCGCCACGGGCGCTCGGACCGGACGTGCTCGAGCATCCGGAGCGTCCCCCCGGGACTGAGCGTGCGCCGAACCTCGCGGAGGCCCGCATCCGGATCGTCGACGCTGCAGAAGACGAGGCCGCTCACCACCGTGTCGAAGGCCGCGCTCCGGAATGGCAGCGCCTCGGCGCGGGCCTGGACCAGCCGGGCGGCGGGGGCGCGACGGCGCGCGCGGCGGAGCGGGCCGGACGCGGGATCGACCCCCACCGCGCCGGTCGGGAGGAACGGCAGGTTTCGGCCGGTGCCGCAGCCGAGGTCGAGGACGCGCCCGCGAGCACTCTCACAGAGCCATCGCCGCCAGCTCCCGAGGCCAGTCCACTCGGCGACCGCGAGGGTCGCGTCGTAGAACCAGGGGATCTGATCGAGGCCACGCACTGGGGAAGAGGAGCACCTGCCGCGTCGTGCTCAGGGATTCCGCGCTCGGTGCACTGGACGTGACCGTACGTGCCGGCCGCGCCGAGCGGGACGTCCCCGCTGCGTGCCGTCAGTACATCAGGAAGCCGCCGTCCACGGTGACCGCCTGACCGGTGATGTACCCGGCGGCCGGGGAGGCCAGGAAGACGATGACGCGGGCGACGTCGTCGGGGTCGGCCAGCCGGCCAAGCGGCACGGTGGCGGTGCGTTGCTTCATGAACTCGCCGGCGGCGAGACCCTGCTGGCGGACGCCGATCAGGTCGTCGAGCCGCCAGTTGAAGTCGGTGTCCACGATCCCGGGACAGACGGCGTTGACGCGGATGCCGTGGCGGGCGAGGGCCCGAGCCGCCTGCTGCGTGAGCGACAGGACCGCCGTCTTGCTCGCCGCGTAAGGGGGCGAGAGGCTCGCCGAGCCGCGGCCGGCGATCGACGAGACGTTCACGATGGCACCGGTCCCCTGCTGGATCATCACCGGGGCGACCGTCTGCATGCAGAAGAAAAGCCCGCGCGCGTTGACCGCGAAGGTCTCGTCCCAGTCGCGCTCGGTCACCTGGCCAAACGGGGTCGGCCGGATCAGCCCCGCGTTGTTGACGAGGATGTCGAGCCGCCCCAGGTCCTGGGCGACACCCGTGACGAGCCGCTCGATCTCCGGCACCACCGCCACGTCGGCCGGGACCGCGAGGGCCTTCCGGCCCAGCGCGCGCACCTCGCCGGCCACTCGCTCGGCAGCGTCGGCGCGGAGGTCGTTGACGGCGAGGTCGGCTCCCGAGCGCGCCAGGGCGAGGGCCGTCGCCCGGCCGATACCCTGCCCGGCTCCGGTGACGAGGGCGACGCGTCCGGCGAGGGGCTCGGCTCCCGCCATCTCAGCCACTGATCCTCTCCCGGCGCGCGCGCACGGCCTTCGCGAGGTCGTCCAGCACCGGCAGCGTGTCGTCCCAGGCGAGGCACGCGTCGGTGACGCTCTGGCCGTACACGAGAGCCTCGCCGGCGCGGACGTCCTGTCGCCCGCCCACCAGGTGGCTCTCGATCATCACCCCGAAGACGTGGCGGAGGCCGTCGGCGACCTGGGCGGCGACGTCCCGGGCCACGGCGGGCTGGCGGGTGTGGTCCTTGCCGCTGTTCCCGTGCGAGCAGTCGACCATGATTCTCGGCGGCAGGCCGGCACGCGTCAGCACCTTCGCGGTCTGCTCCACGTCCTCGGCGTGGTAGTTCGGCCGCCGGTGGCCGCCACGGAGGATCACGTGACAGGCGTCGTTGCCGCGCGTGACCACGATGGCGGCCAGCCCCTGCTTCGTCACCGAGAGGAACTGGTGCGGATGCATGGCGGCCCGGATTGCGTCGACGGCGATCTGGACGTTGCCGTCGGTGCCGTTCTTGAACCCGACCGGCATCGAGAGACCCGAGGCCAGCTCGCGGTGGACCTGGCTCTCGGTTGTCCGGGCACCGATCGCCCCCCACGACACCAAGTCGGCGATGAACTGGGGCGTGATGGTGTCGAGGAACTCGCACCCCGCCGGCAGTCCCATCTTGGCGAGATCGAGCAGAAGTCCCCGCGCCAGGCCCAACCCGTCGTTGATCGCGAAGCTTCCGTCGAGCCTGGGGTCGTTAATCAGCCCCTTCCACCCGACGGTCGTCCGCGGCTTCTCGAAGTAAACGCGCATGACGAGCAGGAGGTCGGCGGCGAACCGCTCGGCGGCGGCCCGCAGCCGCTTCGCGTAGTCGCGCGCGGCCTCCACGTCGTGGATCGAGCAGGGTCCCGCGACGACCAGGAGCCGGTCGTCCTCGTCGCGAAGCAGCCGGTTGATTGCCTCCCGACCCTCGGCGATCGTGGTCGACGCCTCCTCGGTGATCGCGTACTGCTCCATCAGGATGGCCGGTGGGATGAGCGGACGGAGCCGCTCGATCCGGAGGTCGTCGGTCGGACGCAGCATCACTCAGCCCCAGCCTTTAGCCGCAAGCATATACACCTTCAAAGCTCCCTCGTCGCGTGAGCTGCGCCGAAGGCATCGGCGCGACCTCCGGTCGGGCCGTCGTCCCGACTATATGGGTAGCCTCGCCCTGCCGCAACCGCCCCCGAAGCACGGTGGGCGGGAGCGGTCGGCCGCGTCCTGCGCACAGCTCCACGCGCGCTCAGTGTGTCAGAAGAGCCGCGCGACGAGGGCGTCTTCGATCGGGGCCGCGGCGACAGGATTCTCGCCCGTGTCAGCGTCCCCGTAGTGTCCGAAGACTCATCCGATGCTCAGGCTCAGGCGATGCTCAGGCTCAGGCCGGCGGGCCTCGAGGCGATCCGCCACTTCTCCGAGCTGACATCAACCGCTGGTCCGCCGGACGGAGTTTGGCGAAGGACAGGCTCCGGGCTACCTGCCGAGCCACACCTACCTGTCGAGCCACACGTTGTGGAAGCGCATCGCCTCCAGTCGCTCGTTGTATCCCTTGAGGTGGCTGCGCATCGCGTGGAGCCCATGGAGGTCGCCGTAGCGAATGACGGGAACTTTCTCGTAGAAGGCCTTGTGCTGCTGCTCCCAGATCGCGTAGCGCCTCTTGGGGTCGGTCTCCCGGGCCAGCTCCGCCTGGGTCCTGAGGATGTCCTCGTCGCAGGTCCAGCCCGGCCAGCCGCAAGTAAGGAAGTCCGGGTGCGTAGGGTCGTAGAACAGGCCCGTCCCCGTGGTGAAGGCCTCATACTCCTTGGGGTTGTTCCGCCGCTTGACCAGGCTCGCCCAGTCCACCACCTGGAGGTCGATCACGAACCCCACATCCTCGAGCTCCTGCTTCGATAGCAGCGCGAAGTCGTACATCCACTTGTATTCCTGGGTGGTCAGGAACCGGATCGGCTCCCCCTTGTACCCCGCCTCCTGCAGGAGCTTCTTCGCCTTCTCCTTGTTGCGCTCGTTGCAGGGCATCGAGGGCAGCTTCACGTGCCACTCGGCCATCTCCTGGAACATGATGCTGCAGTCGATGCGGTAGAACTCCCGCCGGCCGCCCGCGAGCGAGTGCATGATCGGCTCGAGGTCGAGCGCGGCCTGCCAGGCTTGACGGAGCTTCTGGTTAGTCATCAGACCTTCCTTCTTGTTGAAGACCGCGACCAACCAGAAGGCCGGCTTCGCGACAACCGGGCGGACGTTTTGGTTCCTCGTGAGCCGGTCGTAGGAGTCGATGGTGAGCTGCTCGGTGAAGTCGAGCTCGCCGGTTTCTATCTGGGCGACCCGGGTGGCCACGTCAGGCACGGGGATCCACCGGATCTCGTCGACCCAGGCGGTCTTTCCGCCGCCGTAGCCGTTCGGCTTCTCGTTCCGCGCCTTGTAGTCGTCGAAGCGGACGAAGCGGATGTATTGGTCGGGCCTCCACTCGGCGAACTTGAACGGGCCGGTGCCAATGTACTCGGTGATCTTCTCCTGCGGCTTGAACTTCTCGACGATGTCCCGGGGGTAGATGACGCCCGCGTTGCCGGGAACAGCCAGCGAGATAAGCACGGCCGCGGACTTCTCCTTGAGCTTGAATTCCACCGTGTGCCGGTCCACGGCCCGGAAGTCTGCGACCTGCGCGAAAAGCACGCGCCCGTACACCGACTGCTGGCCCCATCGCTGAAGTGAGGCCACCACGTCTTCCGAGGTCATCTCCTTGCCGGTGTGGAACTTGATCCCCTGGCGCAGCTTGATGGTGTACGTGAGGCCGTCCCGTGACACGGTTGGAAGCGCCTCGGCGAGCATCGGGTACGGCCGGCGGTTGTCGTCGAGGGTGTAGAGGCCCTCGTACAGGTGGGCGCCCATGTTCGCGGTCACCGCCGCCGTCGTCCAGTGAGCGTCGAGCGCTGGCGGTTCCCCGATGATCCCCACCCGAAGGACCCCGCCTTTCTTCTGGGCATCGGCGTCCGCCGCGAGCCCGACGGCCACGACCACAGCCAGTAGTGCAAGCGCGAGCTTTTGAGTCATCTTGGTCACCTCTCCAGCCAGACGTTGTGGAATCGTGCTCGGTCGGTCTTCTCGGCTAGCCTGTGCCGGACAACAAGTCCATCCCGAGATCTTGGCGTGCACGACGCCGACAACCCTTGCTTCGCCCGTCTCCGGCCTCTCGAGCCTGTCAGACCAGCCTAGACATTCACCAGCCACGAGGCAAATGTCGGCTCGTCGAGGGTTGGATCAACCGACTGGGCCGCGTTGGGCGTTCGGGGGTTCGCCCAGCCTGGGCTCGGGTCACTGACGGTCACGTTGAATCCAATGGGCGAGGAACGGCATCAATCGGGCATCGACGGTCTCGGGCGGCTTCACGATGCCCGCGACCGTGATCCCCTCACCTTGCGTTAGACCCTGGTACGCGCTCTGGTCGGCTTCGTTGAGATCAATGGCAATGGACGCGCCGTTGTCGGCCAAGAGCATGAGCTTTTCGCCAGCGATCCACTGGATGTAGCCGTGAACCCGGAACTGTCGACGCTCAAATGCGCCGGATACGTCCGATTGGCCAAGCCCGACCAGGATCAAGACGAGCCCGAAGACCAGGGACTTCACAGTGGCCTCCTTAGAAGGAGCGTGCCGCTAGCGGCCCAGAACCCGGAGCCAGGGCCTCGCGACAGGCTACCTCGCGAAGAAGAACTGCTCCGGGCGGGCGTTGCCCGGGCTCCGGAGCGGCCAGTCGTTCCCCAGCGTCGTGGGCACATTGCGAAACCGCGTGTTCACGACGACGACCCCTTGGATCATGGGGGTGAGGCCAATTGTCCCGATCTCGTAGGCGTTGTCCGCCCAGATCCGAAAGATCTCCTGGGCCGCCTTGACCTGCCCGTCGGGGCCGACCGTCCGCCCGGTGTCGACGAGCTCCACGATCTTCTTGAGCGGCGGCGGCGGCTCCATGCCTTCCTTGCCCTTGGAGTCGTACCACTGCTTGAAGAGCGGCCCCGTGGGGAGGATGGGCGAGTTGCGCACGTCCACGAAGGCGTTGCCCGTGTACGGGAACCCGGTGGTGGCGTTCCACATCTCCGTTTGGAGCTCGTTGGCGTCGCGCATCTTGAAGTGGAGTGCACGCTCTCGGAGCTGGACGACGGTCTTGACGCCGACCTTCTCCCAGTCCTTCGCGACGAGCTGGGCCACGTCACGCCACTCCCCGAAGGCTGGCACGACCGAGATCTCGATCGACACGGGCCTCCCACTCGGCAGGAGCCGGATGCCCTGGGCGTCCTTCTTGGCGAGGCCTATGCCGTCGAGGAGCTTGTTGGCCTCGTCCGGCTTGTACTCAGTGTACCTCTTCGCCCACTCGTCGCCCGGGTAGTACGGGTGCCAGGGGGCAGGCATGCCCTGGCGCGGCTCGCCGAGGCCGAGGAACGCCGATTCCTTGATCTCGCCACGATTGATGGCATGAGACAGCGCGACTCGGAAGTCCTTGGTCGCGAGCAGCTTGGCGATCTCCGGATCGGCCTTGTAGGACTGGTTGAAGGCGACCACGGCGTCGGCGCCGCCGAAGGTCGGCCAGGTGATGACGCGATACTTCCCGCCCTTCTCGTTCTCCTTGAAGACGGGATAGTTGGTCATCTGGATGTGGCGCTCCTGCATGTCGAACTCGCCGGCGATCGCGGCCAGGTTGAGCGCCTGGATGTCGGCGAAGAACGTGAAGCGGACCTCGTCGAGGTACGGCAGCTGGTTGCCGTCGGAGTCGACGGCGACGAAGTACGGATTGCGCCGGAGCGTGAAGACCTGGTCGCTCACCCGGGCCACCGGCACCCACGCTCCCATCGTCGGCCGCTCGGGGTTCTCGAACGGCGCGTTCCGGGCGGCGAAGAGCTCGGTCCACGTCTTGAACCCCGCCGCCTGGACGAGCTTGTCGATGTCCTCTCTCTTGACGTACGAGGGGTGGAACTTCTTCAGGTAGTGGGCTGGAAGGAAGACGGCGTAGGTCCGGTCTCCGCCGTCCTGGTTGGCCAGCGCGGTCAGGAAGAGGGTGGCGGGCTGCTTGTATGTGAAGCGGACCGTTTGCGCATCGACCTTCTCGACCACGGCGGGCGTCCCGTCGGCGTTACGGATCCACCCCGGCACGATCGGCATCAGGTCCTTGTTCAGGACGACGTCCCTGTACCAGAAGACGATGTCGTCCGCCGTGAAGGGCGCGCCGTCGGACCAGCGCGCCCCCGGGCGGAGCCGGATGGTCCAGATCTTGAAGTCCGACGACGACTGCCAGCCGGCGGCGATCTTCGGCTCGATCTTGGCGCCATCGGGCGCGAAGCGCACCAGGGCGTCGTAGACGACGCGCACGTAGTTGTTGAAGTCGGCCGGGCCGAGAAACGCGCGGCGCCACACGCCGCCGTACTGGCCGGTCCGCTCAACGACCGGGACGACCAGCGGGTCGGCGGGGAGGCGCTGCTCCACCGGCGGCAGCTTGCCGGCCTTGACCTGCTCGGCCAGGATGGGTGCTTCCCTGAACTTGGCGGACTGGGCAGCCGCGGGCACCGTCACACCCATCGGCACCACGAGCGCCAGAGACAGGACGATGGCGAGGACCGCGGATCTTCTCGGGTCGAGGCTCATGTGGGTCCTCCATCGGAGCGATCCGGGCAGCCCGTGAGGGCCCGCCAAGTTGCGGCCAGTCTAGGTGGCGTGCGCGGGGTGGTCAAGCGCGGGTCCGTCCGCGTACCCACAGCCAGGGTGAGGTGTGTGGCCACGCGACGGCGCCTGCTATCGTTGTCGCTATGAACAGACCCGAGGGGCCACCCGCGGGGGACCGAACTCCACCCTGGCTCCACGAGACGCTCTACGAGCGCCGCATCGTGCTCGTGGCCGGGTGGCTCGACGATGCGGTGGCGGCCCGCGCTGCCGCCACGCTCATGAGCCTGGATGCGGCAAGCGACGCCCCGATCGAGCTCCACGTGGACAGCCCGGACGGCACGCTCGAGGCCGCTTTCGTGCTCATCGATACGCTCGGCGCGATCCGGGCTCCGGTGTGTGCGCGGTGTCGAGGGCAAGTCGGCACGCCGGCGATCGGTGTCGTGGCTGCAGCCGGTCAGCGCGCCGCCTGGCCGCACGCGCGGTTCCGGATCACTCAGCCCAACGTGCGGCTCTCCGGAACACCCCACCAGGTCGACGCCGGGACGCGGCAGCACTTGGACCTGCTCGTGAGGTTCCAGGCGCATCTCGCGCGAGCCACGGGGCGGCCGGTCGACGAGATCGCGGACGACATGCGACGGGGGCGAGATCTCGACGCCGTCGAGGCCCAGGACTACGGGCTGATCGACACGATCAGCGGCGCTACGCGGTAACAGGCCGGTCCGCTTCGCAGCTTTCCGTCGCCCAAAGTCCGTTCGGCGGATAGTTCTAAACAGTTCGGCCTCGGGATTCCGCCGCCCCGGGCAACCTGAGGACTGGCTGAGCTGAGGATTCCGAGGAATCTTGGGCAGGCCGGCCCCCGGCCAGGATCGGAGGGCCCTGGACATCTCTCCGTGTCAGATTTATTTCACGATCTCACCCTCCGCGCTCACCTTTACTTCCACGGTCTTTTTCTGGGCTGTCACCAGGACCACCTCGTAGTGGGCCAGCTTCTCTTGATGACCCTGCACCGTAATGACTTCCTCGAGTTCCTTGTAGGTCGCTTGGGGATACGTGCCCTCGAGGGCCTTGCTGATCCGCGCGGGTAGGTCCTTGGCGGTGATCTCTTTCTTGATCAGGAGAATCGCCCCCTCCGGTGTGAGGGTCACGTCGATGTTCCGGCCCTCGTGCTTGATCGCGATCTCATAGATGGCCTTCCCGTCCTGGACCTCCTTGTCCGCGCCGGCCAGCCTGGCGTCCTTGAACCGGGCCCTGACCGCATCCAGGACCGGCAGCGGTACCATGTTGAGCCGCACTCTCTCGCCCTCGGCCGGGGCGGCCACGGCCAGGATCAGAAGCGCCAGGGTCGAGCCGGCACCGAGCCATGTGATGCATCGCATGCGCCGTCCTTCCTCGTGGGTTGTGGACGTCTCCGTCTCGGGTGATCCGCGCCAGACGCCAGCATGGCACTGGGTAGGGTCGAGGGCTGGCGCGGTACACAAAGCGCCCGTCTCCAGCCCCCGCCCGATCGAACGGCGCATACAGATTTCCCGTACGCCGCTCTCCTGCCAGCTTCGCGTCAAGGGTTATGCGACCTATCGCGCTGGGCGCGC
>JBKPDG010000152.1:0-8489 GCA_046727755.1 Actinomycetota bacterium | reverse complement strand
TCGACGGCGCTCGTCACACCCACCGCGTCGTTGGGGAAGCTGAGACCGGCGAGCTGCTCGCGGACCCGGTAGCGGACCTCGCTGCCCTCGGGCATGACCACGTAGCGGGCGGACGCAACGCGATCCTGCGCCAGCGCCGTGCCGGACTCGCGGAGAGCCCCGGTCGCGGCGAGGGCCCCCAGCAAGAGCGCCGCGCAGACTCTCGCTCGCCCGGACGCTTGCCTGCAGAGATCGCCCACCGTGTGCCCTCGCTCCGATCGTACCATCGGCCGCACGGGGCCTGTGCTGTCGAGCGCGCGAGACGAGGCCCCGGCCGTCGCGGCGATCGTGCGGTCGGGGGCGGGAGCCTAGATACTCTACCCGTCGGTGCGCGGGGGCCCGGAATTGCGCGCTGCGGTGCCGGCGCTGACGCGCCAGATGACATTGCCGACGTCGTCAGCCACCAGCAGCGCGCCGGTCTTGTCGATCGCCACCCCCACTGGCCGCCCCCGGGCGTGGCCATCGCCGTCGAGGAAGCCGGTGAGGACGTCGACGGGCAGCCCCCTCGGTTGGCCCCCAGCGAAGGGGACGAAGATCACCTTGTAGCCGCTCGGCGGGTTGCGATTCCAGGAGCCATGCTGGCCGACGAACATCCCTTCCTTGAACGGCTCGGGGAGCGTCGACCCCTTTGCCGAGGCCAGGCCGAGCGAGGCGGTGTGCGAGCCGAGTGCGTAGTCGGGCTTGATGGCCTTGGCCACCAACTCAGGGCGCTGCGGCTTGACCCGTTCGTCGACGTGCTGGCCGAAGTAGCTGTACGGCCAGCCGTAGAAGCCCCCCTCGCGGACCGAGGTCAGGTAGTCCGGGACCAGGTCGTTCCCGAGCTCGTCACGCTCGTTGACCACCGTCCACAGCGTCTGGTCCCACCACGCCATGCCCACGGGGTTGCGCAGCCCACCGGCGAACACGCGACCGTGCCCGGTCGCACGGTCGAACTCCCAGATCGCCGCGCGGCCCTCCTCGTGCTCCATGCCGTGCTCCGCGGCGTTACTGTTCGATCCAACCGAGACGTACAGCTTGGTCCCGTCGGCGCTTGCGATCATGCCCTTGGTCCAGTGGTGGTTGAGGGGGCCGCCCGGCAGGTCGGCGACGCTCGTCGGGGGCGTCTCGATCCTGGTGTTGCCGGTCCTGTACGGGAGGCGCACCAGCGCGTCCGTATTGGCGACGTACAGATCCTCCCCGACCAGCGCCATGCCGAACGGGGACCTGAGGTTCTCGAGAAGCACCGAGCGTACCTCGGCGATGCCGTCGCCGTCCGCGTCGCGCAGGAGCGTGATCCGGTCGGCGCTCGGCACTGCGCCACCGGCGCGCTTCATGATCTTGCCCATGATCCAGCCCCTGACACCGAGAAGCTTCTTGCGCAGCGGGCGCTCGGGGGCATTGGTCTCGGCGACCAGCACGTCGCCGTTCGGAAGCACATGGAGCCAGCGTGGATGGTCGAGCCCGCTTGCGAACGCAGCCACCGAAAGTCCCTGGGCGGGAACGGGCTTCGTGCCGGCCGGCCACGGGCGAGCCGGCGCGATGTTGACAGTCGGCAGCAGGAACTTCTCCGGAGCCGGCAACGCCGGATCGGGACCGAACCCGGATGAGGGGGCGAGTTCCGCCGTGGCGACGCAGGCGATGCCAACCGAGGCGATGGCAGCGCACGTGGCCAAGCGCGGCACCCGCAAGGCGGACGCGGAGTGTCGGGCCTGGCGGATGAACGTGCTCAACGTGATGCCGAACCGAGCTCCGTGACGACTGGGTTCCGCGGCCTGCCGTCTTTCCGACTCGTGCGCCCCCACCGGCGTATCCCTCCAATGGTGAGGTATGCCCACATGCACGGCAGGGAGCAATGGCCATGCCACCGCTGGCCTCTTCCTCCGCGCAAGCCTGTCTCCAGGGGTCTCAGATTGAGCGCGGATCTCCACCTGGTTTCGAGGAACGGCGTCGTCATGAGGTCGCGGAGATACCCGAGGCCCGGGATGATCGCGCTGAACCCCCATGGCTGCGGCGTGATCTCGCGGAACTCGACCTCCAAGAGATCACCCGGACGGGCGCCCTTCACGGACACGGGCCCGGTCAAGGGGTGGATGGCGCCGACCGGGAGGGTCGCCAGATCCGCGACGGTCGAGCGGGACGTGAGGTGCCCATCACATGCGTCTCGGGTCTCGAGCGCCACGTCGTCGCCCTCGCCGACCTCGACGATGGGCTCGATGTCCGGGTGCCAGCGATTGTGGCCCGTCCGGGGCTCCTGGGCAAGCGCCTTGCCGCGATCGATCGAGATCGTCTTCATCGTAGCCGTTCCTCCTTCATCCTTTCAGCCCGCCGACCCGGACACCCTCGACGATGCGGCGGTTGGCGACCAGGAACACCACCAGGAGCGGCAGCGCGGAGAGGGTCGCTCCCGCCATGATCGGCCCGTACGACTCGGACGCGTAGGCGCCGCGGAGGAACGACAGGGCGACCGGCAGCGGGAACATCTCCGCCTTGTTGACGGCGATGAGCGGCCAGAGGAAGTCGTTCCAGGCGGACCGGAAGGCGAAGATCGCGAGCGCCGCCAGCACCGGCTGCGACAGCGGCAGTACGATGCGCGAGAAGATGCGCCAGCTGTTCGCCCCGTCGATGAGGGCGGCATCCTCGAGCTCGCCCGGAATCGTCAGGAAGAACTGCCGGAGCAGGAAAACCCCGAACGCGAAAGTCACGGCCGCTTCCGGGACGATGAGGCCCTGGTAGGTCGAGAGCCATCCGAGCCGCTGGGTCAGCACGTACTGGGGCACGAGGACGACCGCGTTCGGGATCATCAGGCTGCCCACCAGGACGACGAAGACCAGATCGCGCCCGGGAAACCGCATCCGGGCAAGCGGGTAGGCCGCCATGGCGCTCGTCACGAGCACCACGACGACCGTCCCGACGGAGACGATGACGCTGTTCAGGAACGCGCGCCCGATCCGCGCAGTCCGGGACGACGAGAAGAGGACCTCGCCGTAGTGCGCGAGGGTGGCCGGCCACGGCACCCACTCGGGCGGCACGCGGACGATGTTCTCGATGGGCTTGAGCGACGTCACGGCCATCCAGACGACGGGCAGGAGCCACAGCGCGGCGAGAACCAGGAGCGCCCCCGCCACCGCCCCTCGCCGCCAGCGGCTGGCACCGGCGCGCGAACGCGACGCGATCGGCGAGGACGGGGCGGGGCCCATGGCCTCAGTACTCCGTGTGGCCGCGGAGCAGGCGGAACTGGAGCAGCGAGAAGCCGAGAACGATCACGAAGAGCACCCAGGCCATCGCCGAGGCCGAGCCGAAGTGGAAGAAGCTTCGGAAGGCGGTCTCGTAGAGATGCTGCACCACGGTGCGCGTGGCGTCACCGGGTCCGCCAACCGTCAGGATGTAGACCTGGCCGAAGACCTGAAACGAGCCGATGACGTGGGTGACCAGGACGAAGAGCAGCACCGGCCGGAGGAGCGGCAGCGTGATGGCCCAGAAGCGCCGCCAGCCGCCGGCCCCGTCGATCGCGGCCGCCTCGTAGAGCTCGGGCGGGATGTCCTGGAGCCCGGCCAGGTAGATCACGAGGTAGTAGCCCGTGACCCACCAGACCGTCGTTAGGATGATGGCCCACATCGCGGTCGCGGGGTCTGCCAGCCAGGACCGCACGGGTACCCCGGCGGCCTTCAGGTAGTAGTTGAAGGGGCCCACGACCGGGTCCAGGAGCCAGAGCCACGTGAGGCCCACCGTCACCACGGACAGCGTGAACGGGAAGAAGAAGGCGCTGCGGAGCAGCGTGCGCAGCGGGAGTCCCCGGTCGAGCAGGACGGCCAGCAAGAGCGGGACCGCGAGGATCGGCAGCGTGCTCGCCACCGTGTAGAAGGCCGTGTTCCAGAGGCTCACGTGGAACCGCGTGTCCTCAAGGAGTCGCTCGTAGTTGGCGAGTCCGATGAACGCGTACTGCGCCCGGCCGAGCCGCGCGTTCGTGAAGGAGAGGTACAGGCCGTCGAGGAGCGGGTAGACGCGGAAGCCGACGAAAAGCAGGAGCCCCGGGGCGAGAAAGAGCCACGGAGTCAGGGCGCTCCCGCGGAGACGCGTCGCTCGACGCCGGGCGCGGCCCGGAACCCCCTTCGGGGCCGCGTCGGGTCGCCGCCCCGGCCCGTGTACCGGCCGGGGCGCCTCGACCGCGGTGTGACCCACGGCTCGCAGTGAAGCTCCGGCCGGGCCTCAGGCCGGCAGCGCGTTGATCTGCTTGGCGAGGTCCTCCATCGCTGCGCGGGCGGACACCTGTCCGATGTAGAGCTTCTCGATGACCGGCCGGGTCACGTTCTCGGCCGCGACCCACTTCGGCGTAGCCTGGCCGAATTGCCAGTTCGGAGCCTGGCCGAGGAGGGTGCGGAGGACCGGGTCGGCCGCGATCCGCGGGTCCGAGTGGGCCTTCCGCAGCGCCGAGAC
This sequence comes from Actinomycetota bacterium, assembly GCA_046727755.1. Taxonomy (GTDB): domain Bacteria; phylum Actinomycetota; class Acidimicrobiia; order IMCC26256; family JACDBD01; genus JALZAA01. Next base: position 4,037 of record JBKPDG010000152.1, on the reverse strand, counting down.
CTGACCGGCCTTGATCGTCCACTCCGCGACGTGATCCGACATCCAGCGCACGTGCGTCAGGGCGGCATCCCGCTTGGCCGCGTCCAGGGCCTTGGGCTTGGGGAACACGTACTGGTGCGGGATCGTCCAGACGACGGGCTGCTTCAAGAGGCGAGGCACGGGCGCCACGGCGAAGTCGACCTTCGCCGCCCGGAGGCCCGTGAAGTTCCAGGAGCCAGCCAGCCACATGCCGAGCTTTCCCGCCGTGAAAGCGTCGCGGGCGTTCGCATTCGCGGGCGGCGCCACCTTGTGCTGGGCGTGGAACGCTCCCCAGAAGTCGGCCGCCTCGACGGCCGCCGGCTCGGCGACGCCAGCACGCTTGAGGTCGGGGGCATAGATGTTCGCCCCGTTCTGCCACAGCATGTGGTGGAAGCCAAACGTGTACTGGCCGAGGTTGAGCGTCCCCAGCGCGAACCCGAACGTGTCGCCCTTGGCGATCTGCTTCGCCATCGCCACCAGCTCGGGCCCGCTCGACGGCACCTTCGGCTGGCCGTCCGGCGCGACGAGCCCGGCGTCCTTCATGATCTTCACGTTGAAGTAGAGGATGTGCTGCGGGACGTCGAGGGGGATCGAGTAGCGCTTCCCCTGGAAGATCCCGCCCTGCCAGGTCGACGCGATGTAGTCCTCGCCGCGAAACCCCTTCGCTCCCAGCATGCCCTCGTCCATCGGATCGAGGATGCCGTCGCTGGCGAAATGGGGGATCTCCACGAGGTGGATCAGCGCGAGATCCGGCCCCTCCCCGGCCGGCACCGACACCTGGAGCTTTGCGTAGAGCTCCGGCCACGTGATGCGCTGCTGCTCAACCTTGATCCCGGTCTCGCGGGTGAACTGGTCATTCAGCTCGTCCATCACCTTGCCGTCGGCCCCCGTGAGGCCGTTCCAGTAGGTGATGGTGGGCTTGGCCTGGGCGCCGGCGCGCTGCGCGATGGCGGGCGCCGCGGCGGCGCCGAGCGCGCCCCCCAGGAACCGGCGACGAGTGACCTTGGTCGGGGCGTGGCTCATGGCGTCCTCCTGTCGCGTGGCCCGCGTGATGGCACGGGGCCGGGAAGGGCTCGGTCGACGGGATCGTCCGGCAGGGAATATAGACACACTCGGCAGCGGGCCGTCAACGCCCGGGCCGGGCGGCGCGCGCCGCCGAAGGCAGGTCGGGGGTGAGGTGCGCAGACCTGCGCGTCCGCCGGTATGCGCCGTGCGCGGCGTCGCGTTGACAGGCGCGGGGCGCGCCCCTAGACTCCGGCGCATGACTCGCATCGGCATCGATCTCGCACGCCGGATCGGCACCGTGGACCGGCGGATCTACGGCAACTTCATCGAGCACCTCGGCCGTTGCATCTACGGCGGCATCTTCGAGGAGGGCTCGCCGCTGAGCGACGCGCGTGGCTTCCGGCGTGACGTGCTGGACGCGGTTCGCCCGCTGCGCGTGCCGGTGCTCCGATGGCCAGGGGGCAACTTCGTGAGCGGGTACCACTGGACCGACGGCGTCGGGCCGGTCGCCGGCAGGCCGCGGCGGACGGAGCTCGCGTGGTACGCGGAGGAGTCGAATCGCTTCGGCACCAACGAGTTCATCGCATACTGCCGGGTCCTGGGCACCGAGCCCTACATCTGCGTGAACATGGGATCAGGCACGATGGACGAGGCCCAGGCCTGGCTGGAATACTGCAACGGCACCGGCAACACCCACTGGGCGGACCTCCGGCGGGCCCACGGCCATCCCGAGCCGCATCGGGTGCGGTACTGGGGTCTCGGCAACGAGATGTACGGGAGTTGGCAGATCGGGCACCTGAGCCCCGAGGACTACGTCAAGAAGGCCCGGGCCTTCGCCCTCGTCATGAAGCGCACCGACCCGACGATCCAGCTCGTCGGGTGCGGCCACAACGGCTGGAGCGATTGGGACGAGGTCGTGATCGACGGCCTGGCGCCGATCATCGACTGGTACAGCATCCATCTCTACACGGGGCAGGCCGACCACTACGCGACCGTGTTCCAGTCGCACCAGGCAGAGCGCGCGATCCGGATCTGCGCAGCACTCATCGAGCGCGCCCGCTACGCGCAGCGACTCACCCACCCCATCTACATTGCCTTCGACGAGTGGAACGTCTGGTACCGGACCCGCAGTCACGAGGACCGCGTCGGCGGCGTCGAGGAGCTGTACAACCTGTCAGATGCCCTGGCCGTCGCCACGTACCTTCACGGCTTCATCCGCCACTGTCGGGTCGTGCGGATGGCGAACCTGGCTCAGCTCGTCAACGCCATAGCGCCCATCTTCACGAGTCCCCAGGGTCTGTTCCTCCAGACTATCTATCACCCGCTGCGTCTCTACGCCGAGTGCATGCGCGAGGTTGCGCTCGATGTCCACGTCGAGGGGCCACGGCAGGACCTGCCGCACGACCTGGAGGAGCGGACGTTCGGCCGCATCCACCACGTCGCCGACCTCGGGCCGTTCTCCCTCCTCGACGCCGTCGCGACGTGCGACGAGGCCGGACGCGAGCTCACGATCGGCGTCGTCAATCGCGACCGCGAGCTGAGTCATGCGGCGGTCATCGACCTCGTTGGCGCCAGGGCAACGGGAGAGCTCCAGGTCTCCGAGGTCAACGGGCCCAGCGTGGACGCCGCCAACTCGTTCGAGCACCCGGACCGGGTCGGCGTCCGCGAGCACCGCCGGGCGATCACGGGGCACCGCTTCGACTACGTGTTCCCGGCGCACTCCTTGTCGGTACTGCGGGTGCCGCTCACGCCCTGACTCAGCCGCCGGTGCCGGGCCCAACGTTCCCCCTCCGCGCCGTCGCCGCGCTCTTTCTCGAACGGCAGCACCTGACCCGCCCACGGGCGCGCCTGCTCACTCCTCGCCGTCTCGTCCAGTTCGTCGAGGACGCGGGAGGACTTCAGCTCGATTCGATCAACGTTCTCGACCGCGCGCACTACCTCACGCTCTGGAGCCGCTTCGGGCCCTACGAGCGCGCGCGGCTCGACCGGCTCGTCTACCGGCGGCGCCTGCTGTTCGAGTACTGGGCACACGCGGCGTGCCTCGTGCCGGCGTCCCACCTCGGGCTGTGGCGCCGGGCCATGCTGGACTACCGGGTTCGCCACACCGGCTGGTCCTCGTGGCTGCGGCGGCACCGCCGGACGCTCCACCTCGTCACGGAGGCCATCCGCGCCAACGGCCCGGCGGGCACCGCGGATTTCGAGCACCGGCGGCCGGCGGGGCGCGCGGGCTGGTGGAGCTGGAAGCCCGCCCAGCACGCGCTCCACTACCTCTGGATGACCGGGGCGCTCGCCGTCCATTCCCGCCCGCACTTCCAGAAGCGTTACGACCTCACGGAGCGCGTCCTGCAGGGCTGGCCGGCCGTCGAGCCGGCCTCCACGGACGCGTTCCGGGCGTGGCATGTCGAGCGATCGCTCCACGCGATGGGCGCGGCCACCGACACGGACCTCGCGCGCTACCTCACCTTTCCCCGCATGGGCCCGGGCGTCCGCCGCGGGGCCGTCCGGGACCTCATGGAGGCCGGAGAGGTCGTGGAGGTCGAGGTCCAGGGCGCCCGAGGACGCTGGCTCGCCCTGGTGCGCGACCTGCCGGCGCTCGAGCGCGCCGCTGCACGCCAGGCCGGATCGCGCGGGACGACGCTCCTCTCGCCCTTCGACTCATTGCTCTGGCATAGAGAGCGGATCGAGCGGCTCTTCGGCTTCACCTACCGGATCGAGGTGTACACGCCGGGCCCGCAGCGGGTCCATGGCTACTACACGCTCCCCGTTCTCCACGACGGCCAGCTCATCGGCCGTGTCGACGTCAAGGCGCACCGGCCCGAGCGGCGACTGGCCGTGCGGGGCGTCCACTTCGAGCGCTGGCTCGCCGCCGGCGGCGTACCGCCGGCCGCGACGTGGGGGCGCATCGATCCCGACGCGGCGCTGGTTGGTCTCGCGGAGGCCCTGTGGTCGCTGGCACGTTTCGCGAACGCCGATCGCGTGGACCTCGGCCGCGTGGCGCCCGGGCGGCTGCGGGC
>JBKPDG010000151.1:0-5932 GCA_046727755.1 Actinomycetota bacterium | reverse complement strand
GGCGGTCTTGAACGCGACCCAGTCGTCCTGGAACGTCACGTAGATGTTCTCGGCGAAGTACTCGGACGGCAGTCGCGAGAGCTCTTGGCCCGGCGGCAGCCAGTACCGGTGGCGCTTGTACGCGTGATCGAGCCGGTACATGTAGTGCGGCACCCAGCCGGCGTCCGCTTCGACGCACACGACCTTGAGGCCGGGATGGCGTTCGAAGACGCCGCCGAGCACGAGCGTTCCCATGATGTCCTGGCAGCCGCGCACAACCGACAGGAACATGTTCAGGCGCGGTCCCCGCGTGGGCGTCGTCTCCCTCGTTGTGAGGATGTGGAATGACAGGGGCAGGCCGAGCTCGACCGCGGTCTCCCAGAACGCGTCGTACACGGGCGAGTCGTAGTCCTCGACCGCGGGGTTGCCGGGCATCATCACGCCGCGCAGCCCGAGCGCCGCGATCGACTCGAGATCCTCGGCGCCCTCCTCGGGAGAGCGCATCGCCGTCTGTCCGCAGCCCAACAACCGGTCGGGATGACGCGAGCAGTACTCGGCGATCCAGCGGTTGTACGCGTCGAAGCAGGCCTTCTTGTAGTCGAAGTCCTTGTGGTTGCAGAGCTGCATGCCGACGGTCGGATACAGCACCTCGGCGGCGACACCGTCACGCTGCTGGTCGGCAAGCCGCACCTCGGGGTCCCATCCGCCGCGGTGCAGGCTCTCGAACCGCACGCCGGCGATGCGGATCTCCTCGGCCGGCTTGCCCGCCGCCGCCACCAGGCCCATCGGCACCGGTGTCTTCATCCCCGGGATGACGAACAGGTCGCCGACGTCGTCGCCCATGAACTCGAGGTGGGGCGCCTGATCGCGCCACTTCGGATCGATGCGGTCGACGTACGTGTCGGGCGGCTCGGTGATGTGTGAATCGGCCGAGATCACGGGAAAGTTCACGACGACGATCGTAGGCCCCACCGGTTGGGTGTGCTCAGGCCCGCAACGCCGGCAACACGTCGGTGGCGAACCGCTGAACGGCAGCGCGGGCCTCGGTCGGGTCGGCGCCGAGTGTGGGCCCGGTGACGATCAGCTTGTCGAGGCCGAGGTCGACGAGCTCGGCCAGCCGGCGCGCGCACGCATCCGGGGTGCCGACGATCCCGAATCGGTCGATGAACTCGGGTGTGAGCGTGCTCGCCTGGGGCGATCCGACCTGGGTGTGGCGGGTCATGTCGTACGCGTCGTGGACTGCGTCGAAGGTGTCGCGTTCGTCGGGCTCGGCCGGTCCGCTCACCGTGCCGTGCATGACCGAGAAGCGGGCGAACGTCGCGACGCCACCGCTGGCCAGCTCGCGCGCGACGTCGACATCCGGGTGCGCGACCACGTTCACGAACGAGCCGATCGACGTCCCGCCGGCGGCGCGGACGGTCTCGATGCCCCAGCTGACCCGCTCGGGATCGGCGCCCAGCGCGAGCAGCACCCGGTCGGCGTACCGGGCCGCCGCCGCGAGCACGCGCGGTCCTGTCGCTGCCACCTCGACGGGAACCTTGGGAAGATCGGGCGGGAGAAAGTGCAGACGGCTCGCCGCCGGCGCGTCGGCGAGCCCGAGCGTGTCGACCGGAGGCGCGACGCCTTCGTGGAAGCCGAGCTCGTCGAACGCGATCTCGTCGCCTCGGAGGTACGCCTGCAGCACCGTCAGGTAGCGCTCGAAGATCGCGACGGGTGCCGGCGCCCGGCCGAGGTGGGCGAGCGCGGAGTCACCGCGCCCGATTCCGAGGACGAACCGACCCGCCGACGCGACCTGGAGCGTGACCGCGGCGGCGGCGGTGACCGCGGGATGACGGGTCACAGGGTTCGTAACCGCCGTGCCGAGGTGAAGTCGCTCCGTCTCCCGTGCGGCGAGCGCGAGGCCGACCCACGGGTCGCCGGCGAGGTTCTGCGAGTCGACGACGGCGATCCCGTCGAATCCGGCCGCCTCGGCCCGGGTTGCCGCCCGTTCGATCGCGCCCGGCCACGCGATGGCGGTGGTCCAGACGTGGGGGCGCAACGATCCTCCTTGGTCGCCTCCGCGACGTGCGCACCCTATTTCCGGTCGTCGCTGCTCGTGGGCTCGGCGGGGAGCGGCACCGTGCGGAACCACCGCCACAGCACGATGTCGTACGCGCCTTTGATCCCACCGGCGAGGAAGAACGGGAGGCCGAACGCGACTGACTGGCTGACGCCGGCGAGCGCGGGACCGGCGGGCCGGACCACGTACCGGGCTGTATTGGTGACCGCGGCCGCCGGTGTCCGCTCGGTCGGGTCGACGAGCGCCATGACATACGCCTGCCGCGTCGGCACGTCCATCGGCGAGAGCACGGCGCGGCCCATAAGGAGCGCTGCCGCAACGAGGAGGTTCGGTGCGAACGGGAACGCGAAGAGCATCGCGTTGGACGGCAGGTGCGTGAACACCATCGTCCGCAGGAGCCCGAACCGCTCCGCTAAGCGCGTCGCAAGGAGGAACGCGACGGTGTGGAGCACACCCACGAAGAAGAACATCACGCCCAGCACACCGATCGACGCGTCGAACTGCACGGTGAGCCAGTACGCGATGAACGACTGCACGACGAACCCGCCGCCGAAGCTGTCGACGGCGAACAGCGCCGCCAGCTTCAACACCGTCCCTCGCGACCGGTCGAGACGCGCCGGCGCCCGCGGCGCGGAGGTCTCCGGTGCCGCCTCGACGAACCGCGAGAGCGTGCACGCCACCGCGGCACCGGCGAGTGCCACGGGCACGAACACGACGAAGAAACGCTGGTCGGTCGGCGTGCCGGACCAAACGTGACGCAGGAGGTCGGGCCCGCCGGCGGCGAGCGCCCCGACGGACCCGGCCGCGGTCGCCACCGCGTTGTACAGGCCGAAGCCCCGGATCCGCGCCCGTCCGCTCAGGTCCGTGGCGAGCATGGATTGCTCGAGCGAGGTGAAGGGACCTGATTCGACGACCTCCGTGGACAACGCGCCGGCCAACGCGACCGCGCTGAGCGCCCACACCTGGTCCGCGAACGCGAACACCACGCCGGTCACCGCCAGCGCGAAGTAGAGGACGACGTACGACCGGCGCCGGCCCCATCGGTCTCCCCACCGCCCGACGGCGAGCGACGAGATGACCGTCCCGCCGACGACTGCCGCCAGCACCAGTCCGACCTCGCCCGACGAAAACCCCTCGCGTTCGAGCGTCGAACCGAGCAGGACGGCGCCGAAGCCGTACGCGAACGCTCGCAGAGCCTGCGCCCACAGGATGCGGTGCGCGTCGGCGGTCAGCTTCGGCGTCGTCACTCCGGTGTCTTCGAGCCCGGTGGCGCCGGCGGCGCGAGCGTCGGCTCCGTGACCTCGCATCGGCGAAGGAGACTCAACGCCGCCGCCGGGAACACGAGCGCCGAGAGCAGGCCGGCGGCAACGAACGCAGCGGCGGTGGCTCGTGTCACCGTTCCGAGCGCGACTCCGATCTGCGTGGCGGCCACGATGAAGGGCAGCGACGTGGCCTGGAGCAGTCCGGCGGCGACGGCGCTGCGCGTCCCGACGACCGGCCGGTACACGAGCGCCGGAAGCGCCCGCACGAACAGCAGCGCGGCAAGGAAGATCGGCACCCTGGCAAGCGTCGACGGATCGTCGAGCAGCGCGGAGAGATCGAACGTGATGCCGCTCGTCACGAAGAACACGGGGATGAGAAATCCGTAGCCGATCGCGTCGAGCTTCACGCGAAACTGCGGATGGGTCCGGGTGGCGTCGCGGTCGATGACGCCGAGGACAGCCCCGGCGACGAATGCGCCGAGGATCGCCTCCAAGCCGAACTGTTCGGCGGCGACCACGAGGACCACGAGCAGCAACATTGCGCCTCGCACGCGGATCTGCGCCGTCGAGTCCTGAAGACGAAGCAGCACCTTCGAGATTGCCATCGACCGCGTGCGGAGAGTCAACGCCACCGCCAGCACGCCGACAAACACGACGAAGCCGATCAGCAGTACCAGCCTCGAGCTCAGATCGGTGGAATCTCGCGAGAAGAGCAGCGAGAGGAGGATCACGGCGGCGAAGTCGCCGATCGAGGCGCCCGCGAACACGAGCTGCCCGAGCTGCGACTCTTCGTGACCGCCTTCCTTCAGCACCGGGATCACGAGCCCGAGCGACGTCGCGGTGAGGATCACAGCTGCGAGCAGCGGCGACTTGACGAGGCCGGCGGCGTCGAGCGCGAGCCCGGCCACGAGCGCCAGCACGAGCGACACGGCGAAGCCGGCGCCGGCGATCCTCAGCAGCCGGCCGCGCAACTGGTCGAGGTCGATCTCGAGCCCGGCGAGGAAGAGCAGGAACGCCAGGCCGACGATCGACAAGATCTCGACGGGCTCGTCAGCCGAAGCCCACCCGAGCACATCGGGGCCGATGATGATGCCGAGCACGATCTCGACGACGACGGCGGGGATATGCACGCGAGGCACGAGCCCGAGCGCGAGCGGCGTCACGAACGCAACGGCCATGACGATGGCCAGGCTCCCGAACGAGACGTGCTCCGGCACGGCGGGGGAAGTCTAGGGTTGCCGACGCGCGGAGAGACGGGGACGCTCGTGGCCGACACGACGACACAAATCGGCAAGCTGTTGCACGAGGCGGGCGAGACGCACCACCGCGTGTACCGAATCGTTGACGGGGCCGACGACGATTGGGCGTCGTGGTACGCGGACTGGCTTCTCCACCTGTCCGAGCTGCCGGACCTGCTCGGCACCACACCAGTGCGGAGCGAGCTCGTCTACATGCTCGTCCGCCTCGACAAGGAGTACGACGAGCAGCAGCCGTCAGAGTCGTGGGAGCAGTACTACGCCCAGCGGCTGATCGAGCACTTCACGGCCTCTTGACGCGAGCCTGACCCGTCGTTCACCGCCGATTGCCACACTGCGGCCATGTGCATGCATCGTCGGGCGCGGGTCCTCCTCGTTCTTCTGGCCGCCCTTGGACTGGTCACCGGATCGCCGGCAGCGTTAGGAGCGTTGGAGCACCACCCGGCGCGCCAGGGCAACTCCGGCGAGAAGCCGAACGTCGTCCTCATCCTCACCGACGACCTCGATCGCACCTTGTACCTCGACCCCTCCCGGTTCCCAAAGGTCGACTCCCTGCTCGTCGACGAGGGCACCACGTTCTCGAACTTCTTCGTGACCGACTCGCTGTGCTGCCCGTCGCGCTCGTCGATCCTTCGAGGCCAGTACGTCCACAACCACGACGTGCGCAGCAACAAGCCCCCACTCGGCGGCTTCGAGAAGTTCCACACCAATAGGGACGAGTCGTCGACCATCGCAACGTGGCTGCACGACGCCGGGTACCGCACCGGCCTGCTCGGCAAGTACCTCAACGGGTACCCGAACGGCGTTGAGGAGACGTTTGTCCCGCCCGGGTGGGACACGTGGGCGAGCCCGGTGCGCAACGGCGGATACTCGGGGTACAACTACCGGCTCAACGAGAACGGCACGATCGTGCCCTACGGCGCGAACCCGCAGGACTACATGACCGACGTGCTGTCGCGGAAGTCGGGCGAGTTCATCCAGCAGAGTGGAGACAAGCCGTTCTTCCTCTACGTCGCGCCGTTCGTGCCGCATGCCCCGGCAACCCCGGCTCCACGCCACGTCGACACGTTCCCCGGCGTGCAGGCGCCGCGCACGGCGTCGTTCAACCAAGCCGACGTGAGCGCCGAGCCGCAGTGGCTGCAAAACAAGCCGTTGCTCAACGACCAGCAGACCGCTTCCATCGACGCGCTGTACCGCAAGCAGCTCCAGAGCATGTTGGCGGTCGAGGATCTCATCGAGCACGTCGTCGACACGCTCCGCCAGACGGGTCAGCTCGACAACACGTACATCGCGCTCACGTCCGACAACGGGTTCCATCTCGGCCAGCACCGCCTGCCGCAAGGCAAGATCACCGCGTTCGAGGAGGACATCCGGGT
>JBKPDG010000150.1:0-16230 GCA_046727755.1 Actinomycetota bacterium | reverse complement strand
GCTCTTGCCGATGCCCGGGTCACCGCCGACCAGCACGAGGCGGCGCTGCGCGGCGTCGACGGCGCCAGTCCACGGCTCCCGACCCGCCGCCAGCTCGCCGGCGCGGCCGACGAACGGGGTCGCGCCGGGCGGGACGGCGATCGGGAACGGCAGTCGGGCGGTGGCCTCGGCGTCGGCACCTGCGAGCGCAACAGGGTCACCAGTGTCCGGGAGGCCGGGCGCCCGCATCTGGTGGATCTGCTCGGCGCGCCCGAAGCCGCGCAGCTGCACCCGGCCGAGGTCGTGGAGCGTGACACCGTCCGGCAGGTGGTCGGCGACGAGCTCGGCGGTCGCCTGCGACACCAGCACGTGGCCACCGCGTCCGAGTGCTCGCAGGCGGGCGGCGCGGCTCAGCGCGGCGCCGAAGTAGTCGCCGTGCTCGATCTGTGCCTCGCCGGTGTGCAGACCGGTGCGCAGCCGCAACTCGATGCCCTCCGGCCACGATTCGACGGTGACGGCCCGTTGGAACGCGAGCGCGGCTTCGACGGCGTCGCTCGCGCGAGCGAACGCCATGAGCGTGCTGTCGCCCTCGCCCTGCGATCGCGGCATCCGCCCCCCGTGCGTCTCGGCGATCTCGGCGGCGAGCTCGTAATGGCGCACGATCACGTTCGCCATGACGTCCGGATGCGCTTCCCACAGATCGGTCGAGCCTTCGATGTCGGTGAGCGCGAACGTCACGACACCGGCCGGAAGCACGCTGTCGCGGGCGGCGACGATGCGTCCGACGAGATCGTTTGCGGTCGGCGGGCGTCGAACGGGGTCGGGATCGAGCGCGCGCCGCAGCACGCGGTCAAGGCGCTTGGCCAGCTCCGGCGAGATGCCCTCCCACGCGATCTCCGGCCCGGGCGCAGGCGGGCGGCCCGTGAGCGCGTACACGATCGTCGCCGCCAGCCCGAACACGTCCGACGCCGGGCTCGCCATCTCGCCTCCGAGCAGCTCGGGGGCGCGATACGCGCTCACGGCGCCGGTCGCGCCCCACCCGAGAGCGGCTACGCCGAACACGAGCCGGGCCTGACCGTCCGGCGTGATGATGACGTTCTCGGGCCGCACGTCGCCGTGGATCACCCGTGGCCGGTGCTGGTGGAGGTGATCGAGCGCGTCGGCGACCTCCGGCAGCGCGCCGAGGACGGTGGCGACGGCGAGCCCGGGATCACCGCGTTCGCAAACGATTCGCCCCACGTGCGTGCCGTCCACCCAGTCCATGACGAGGACGTGCCGGTCGTTGAGGAAGAAGTCGTCCCGAACGACCGGGAGCGCAGGATGCGGCGCGAGCTCAAGGAGCGTCCGTCCCTCGGCGAGCAGTGATTCACGCCCCTCGTCGGACGGGAACCGGCGGACCTTCAACGCGACTGGGCGGTCGTGATGTCGGTCGATCGCTCGCACGACCTCTCTATCACCGCCCTGCCCGAGCACCTCGAGCAGCTCGTAACGATCCGCGATCAGGCCTGCCACGCCAGGATTGTACGGGAGTAAATGCGCGCTTGACCCTCACCTCGCGTGAGGTTGTAGGTATGGAGTCGTGTTCGGAACCGGAGCGTTCGCCCGCCTGGCGCAGGTATCGGTGCGCACGCTCCATCACTACGACGACATCGGGCTCCTGCCGCCGGCCCGGGTCGACCCGCAGACCGGCTACCGCTGGTACGCCGCCGAGCAGCTGCACCGGCTGAACCGCATCCTCGCCCTGCGCGACCTCGGGCTCCCGCTCTCGGAAGTCCGAAAGGTCGTCGACGACGAGGTCTCGTTGGACGAGCTGCGGGGCATGCTCCGCCTCCGCCAGGCCGAGGCACACGAGCGGATAACGGCCGAAGCCGAGCGGCTCGCCCGCGTCGAGGCCCGGCTCCGCCAGATCGAGATGGAGGGACGCGTCGGCGACTACGACGTGGTCGTCAAGCCCCTCGAGTCTCACCACGTCGCGCTCGACCACGAGTGCACGACGTCGTTCGGCAACGCCAACCTCGGGCCGATCTTCGGCCGGTTGTTCGGCGACCTCTACGCGGAGCTGGATCGCATCGGGATCGCACCCGCCGGACCGATGATCGCGCTCTACGAGGACAGTGGAAACGCCGACGCGCCGATCAAGGTCATGGCCGCGGTTCCTGTCGACGACACAGAGATCGTGGCGTCGGACCGCATCGAGATCGCGGACGTCCCCGCGGTTCCACGAGGGGCGACCACGATCCACCGCGGCTCAATGGCGCACGTCGACGAGGGATACCAGGCGTTGTTCCGCTGGGCCGAAGAGACCGGTGAGCACATCGACGGATACAGCCGCGAGATCTACCTCGCGTGCGACGGCGACCCGGAGACCTGGGTCACCGAGCTCCAGTTCGCGTTGCATGAGCGCGGGCCTGGAACCAAGGAGGAAGGATGACCAAGGTCGACGACATCACGCTCATGCACTACTCCACGCCGGGACCGATGACGGACCTGACCGACGTCCCAGCCGATTTGCTCGACGGCCTTCCCGACGAGCCGCGGGCGTTGTGCCGGACAGTGCAGGGCCTGATCGTCCACGAGTTCTGGGCACACGCGTACGGCTTCGACGTGCCAGTGAGCCGCCTGGACGCCTTCCACGCGAGGTCGGCGGCGGAGATGACCGAGCACATCCTGCGGCTGAATCCTGCGCCGCTTGCGGTCGAGCGCCCGGTCGAACAACGGATGGTGGGGAACTGTCGCTACTTCAGCGCGCTGAGCTGCGCGTTCCTGCGGCGCGCGGGTATCCCGGCACGCGCTCGTTGCGGGTTCGCGGACTACTTCGAGCCGGGCCGCTTCGTGGACCACTGGGTCACGGAGTACTGGGACAGCAGCGACCGTCGGTGGGTCAGGATCGATGCCCAGCTCGACGCCGTGCAGCGTGCCGCCATCTCGCCCTCGTTCAACACCGAGGACCAGCCCGCCGGTCCGTTCCTGCCGGCCGGAGAGGCATGGCAGCGGTGCCGGCAGGGCATGGCCGACCCGGGGGCGTTCGGGATCCTCGACATGTGGGGACTGTGGTTCGTGCAGAACAACGTGGTCCGGGACCTCGCCGCGCTTAACAAGATGGAGCTCCTGCCGTGGGACGTGTGGGGACCGATGACCGTCGGGACCGATCCCGATGCCGCAGCCCTGGAGCTCACGGACTCGGTTGCGAGCATCCTGACCAGCGACGACACCGACGCGATCCGACGCGTCTACGAAGACCGCGACGACCTGCGCGTGCCGGACAAGGTCTTCGACGCCCGCTTCGAGGTGGTGCACTCCCTCGCCTAGCTCTCCGCGAAGATCGCCCGATGGCGTCCTGGGGCGAGGTGACGAAGGCGGCGCCCGAGCTCGCGGACGCGGTGCAACGGTGTTTCGACGCGCACATCCACAAGACGCTGGCCAGGCTGCGGCCTGACGGTTCGCCCCGGATCAGCGGCACGGAGGCGCCGTTCCGCGACGGCGAGGTCTGGCTCGGCATGATGCCCGACTCGGGCAAGGCGCAGGATCTCCTACGCGACCCGCGCTTGGCGCTGCACACGCGACCGTCGACCCCGAGATGGCGGGCGGCGACGCCAAGCTCTCGGGTCGGGCCGTGGAAGTCACCGACCAGGAGACGTTCGACCGGTTCGTCGGGCAGGAGCGCGAGGAGAAAGGCGAAGAACCGCCGCAGCCGTTCCATCTCTTCCGGGTCGACGTCGACCAGATCGTCCGCACCACCCTCGGCGGCGACCCACCCGACCACCTCGTCATCGAGACATGGCGCGAGCGCCGCGGCGTGTCACGCGTCGAACGCCGCTGACCCGATCAAAACCTCGCGCACGCCTGCCGCGAGCACCGGTAGTTTCGGGCGACGTGTCTCCTGACCCCCTGATCGAGGGACGTCGTCTGACGAAGCGCTTCGGTGAGTTCGTCGCGGTCGACGGCGTCGACTTCCGCGTCGAGCGGGGTGAAGCGTTCGGGTTCCTCGGTCCGAACGGCGCCGGCAAGACCTCCACCATGCGGATGATCGGATGTGTGTCGCCGGTCTCCGACGGCGAGCTGCGCGTGCTCGACATGGACCCCCGTCTCGACGGGACGCGCATCCGCGGCCGTCTCGGCGTCGTTCCCCAGGAGGACACGCTCGACCTCGAGCTGACCGTGCGCGACAACGTGCTGATCTACGGCCGCTACTTCGACCTGCCGCGGTCGGTCATCCGTGAGCGGGCCGACGAGCTGCTGGCGTTCGTGCAGTTGAGCGAACGCCGGAACGACCGCGTCGATCTCCTCTCCGGAGGCATGCGGCGCCGGCTGTCCATCGCCCGGGCGCTCATCAACCGCCCCGAGCTGATGCTGCTGGACGAGCCGACCACCGGTCTCGACCCGCAGGCACGCCATCTCGTGTGGGGCCGTCTGTACCAGCTGAAGCGCCAAGGCGTGACGCTCGTGCTCACCACGCACTACATGGACGAGGCCGAGCAGCTCTGCGACAGGCTCGTGATCATGGACGACGGCCGCATCGTCGCCGAGGGCTCGCCCCGCCAGCTGATCGACCGCCATTCGACGCGCGAGGTCGTCGAGCTGCGCTTCCGCACGGACGAGGAGCGGGAGGACGCGCTGCCGCACGTGGCCGCCGTCGGCGAACGGTACGAGGCGCTCGCCGACCGGATCCTCGTGTACACGTCGAACGGAGAGGCCGACGCCGATCGTCTGACCAATGACGGGGTCCGGCCCGACTCGGTGCTGGTCCGACGCAGCTCGCTCGAGGACGTCTTCCTGACGCTGACCGGCCGCACGCTGGAGGAGTGATGGCCACGCCACTCTCGGTACGGGTGGTCGAGCACCAGGTTGCGGTGTTCCGACGGTTCTGGCGCGGCTCGGCCACTTTCTACGTTCTCAACCCGGTGATGTTCCTGGCCGCGATCGGGTTCGGATTGGGTGGGCTCGTCGACGAGAGCTCCGGCAACGTCGCCGGCGTCCCGTACGACGCGTTCGTGGCCCCCGGGCTCATGGCCGCGAGCGCCATGCTCGGCGCGGGGGCGGAGTCGCTGTGGCCGGTCATGGCGGGAACGAAGTGGGTCCGCACTTTCCACGCCATGGTCGCCACGCCGGTGCGCCCGGCCGACGTCTACTCCGGGGTCGTGGCCTGGACGGCGGTCCGGGCCGCCGTGGGCGCGTCGATCTTCCTCGTCGTCGCCGCGATCCTCGGCGCCGTGCTCTCGCCGTGGGGGGTCTTCGCCGTGCCCGCCGCCGCGCTGTGCGCCGCCGCCTTCGCCGCGCCGCTCACCGCGTTCGCCGCGTCCCAGGAGACCGACGCCCGATTCCCGCTGGTCATGCGGATCGGGATCATGCCGTTGTTCCTGTTCTCGGGGACGTTCTTCCCGATCTCCCAGCTTCCCGACGGGCTGCAGCCGCTGTGCGTGATCTCGCCGTTGTGGCACGGCGTCGAGCTGTGCCGGGGAGCGATGACGGGATCGATCGACTTCTGGCCAGCCGTCGCGCACGTTGCCGTGCTCGGCGCATGCGTCGTCGCCGGTTGGCGTTGGGGGGCGCGCTCGTTCACCCGGAAGCTGTCGCAATGACCGCGCTGTTCCTCCACGTGATCGAGCGCGACATGCTCGCCTACCGGCGCATGTGGCTGATCTTCCTCACCGGATTCGCCGAACCGCTGCTGTATCTCCTGTCGATCGGCGTCGGTGTCGGCGCTCTCGTCGGCACGGTGCAGGTGGGAGGACAGACGGTCGACTACGAGGTGTTCGTCGCGCCCGGTCTGCTCGCGGCGGCGGCGATGAACGGCTCGGTGTTCGACACCACGTTCAACTTCTTCTTCAAGTTCAAGTACGCCCGCAGCTTCGACGCCATGCTCGCGACGCCGCTGCGGACCACCGACGTGGCGCTCGGCGAGCTGAGCTGGGCCTTGCTGCGCGGCTCGGTCTACGCCGCCGCGTTCCTCGTGACGATGGCCCTGCTCGGGCTGGTCCCGTCGGGGTGGGGGATCCTCTGCCTTCCGGCCGCGATGCTGATCGGCTTCGCGTTCGCCGGCGCCGGCATGGCCGCCACGACGTGGATGCGTTCGTTCGTCCACTTCGACTACGTGAACCTGGCGATCATCACGCTGTTCCTCTTCTCGGCCACGTTCTTTCCCGTGTCGCGCTATCCGACCGGGATCCAGTGGGTCATCCAGGTCACGCCCCTGTACCAGGGCGTGGCCCTGGAGCGGGCGCTCGCGCTCGGGGACCTGGATTGGACCCTCTTGATCCGGGCCGCCTACCTGGCGGTGATGGGCATCGTCGGCGTCCGTGTCGCCGGGGCCCGCCTTCGTCTCCTCCTGCAGCCCTGACTCTGGCCGCGGAGACGGTCAAAGCGCCTATATCCCTCTGATTGGTACTATTTCTCCTCGCAAGCGCTCCGCCGTTCGGTCCGGCGGATACGGGGGGTAGCGAGTGGAAGTTGGGCGGTTGACCGCGCCCGCACCCCGGGCCCGGCTCGCCTACATGCCGGCACTCGACGGGCTCCGGGCGTTGGCCGTCGGCGCCGTCCTGCTGTACCACGGCGACGTCTCGTGGGCCGGGGGCGGGTACCTCGGGGTCGACGCCTTCTTCGTCCTCAGCGGCTTCCTGATCACGAGCCTGCTGCTCGCCGAATGGCGCGACGAAGGCCGGATCGCGCTGTCGGCGTTCTGGGGCCGCCGGGCAAGGCGCCTGCGCCGCCCGCTCGGCACGAACGCGACCCGTCCGCTCCACGGTGGCGCGCTGCTCGCGCGGTGTGGCTCGGATGGATCTGGACGAACACGTCCGAGGGTGCAGGCTGGCTCTACCGGGGCGGTTTCACGCTGTGCGCGGTGCTCGTCGCGATCGTGATCGCAAGCGTGACCCGCCCGATGCCAGGTTTGCTCGGCGCGCTCCTGTCCGTCCGGCCGTTGCGATGGGTCGGTGAGATCTCGTACGGCCTGTACCTGTGGCACTGGCCGCTCTATGTCCTGATCAGCGAGGAGCGCACTGGTCTCGACGGCGGCGCGCTGCTTGCGGCCAGGCTCGCTGCCACGTTCGTCGCGGCGACGGCGTCCTTCTACCTCGTCGAACGACCGATCCGGCGGGGCGTCCTGCGTCGCTGGCCGGCGCGCGTCACCGCGCCGGCGACGGCGGGGCTGATGTCGTCGCATTGTCGTTCACGAGCGGTGGCGCGGGGTCATCGCTCTCCGAGGTCGCCGCCGCCGACCTCGGGCCACCCCCCACCGCACCTGCCGCGCCGCCGGGAGAGTCCGGCCCGTGCCGATGATGGTCGTCGGCGACTCGGTCGCCAACAGCATGGCCCCGGGCCTCGAGCGGGCCGCGGCGGCGCACGGGATCAACGCGTGGAACGCGGCCGTCGACGGCTGCGGCATCACCCAGGACGTCGGGGAGCAGCGCGTCTGGGGTTGGGAGCCGGCTCGCCCGTCGTGCTCACCGGGGTGGCGCCAGCGGTGGCCACTCCAGCTGGGCCAGTTCGACCCGGATGTCGTGGTCGTCCTGCTCGGCACCGACGACGCCTTCGACCGGAGGATCGACGGGCGGGAGGTCATGTTCGACTCGCCCGAGGGCGACGAGCTCGTCCGCAACGAGCTGCAAGAGAGGCGGTGACGCTGCTGTCGGCGAGCGGCGCCCGCGTGGTCGTGCTCACGACGCCGTACCACGTGATCGGCTGGCCTCGCCGGGTTCGGCTGGACCGATCCGCGTACAACGCGAGCTGGGTCGACCGGTGGAACAACAACCTGCGCGCCGTCGCCACCCGAAGCCCGTCGGCCGTGACCATCGTCGACCTGAACCGCTTCCTGGGGCCCGAGGGCAAGTGGACCGACTCGTTGTTCGGCGTGAAGGTTCGCAGCCACGACAAGATGCACCTGTCACCGGAGGGCGCCGACCTGGTGGCCGGCTGGCTCGCGCCGCAGGTCGTCCGCCTCGCCCGGGCACCCGTTCCGTCCGCGAACGCATCGGTGGGCACGCCGCAACCGATCCCGCCGTCGCTCGCCGCAGAGGCGGCGCAGCGCTGACCGCTCAGAGGCGTTTGCGGAGGAAACTCCGGTAGCGGATGTTCTCGCTCCGCACGCGGTCGTTGAACGCGTCGATGCGCGCGTTCTGCTCACGTCGCATCTCCGCGTGCGTGATCTCGCTTCGACAGAACCGCTCGTACACTTCCATCAGCGCGGCGTCGAGCTTCCGCGCGGCGCGCTGGAGCCGCTTCTCCGTGCTCAGCCGCCGGACGGGCGGCTCCTGGACAAGACGACTGGGCCCGTCGGCTCGTTCGCCCTCCTCGTCGATTCCCCATCGCGGGCGCGGGCCACTCCGCACGACCTCCTCCGCCCGCACGTACTGATCGGCGGCCTTGTTGACGGTCACCCGGGCCAGTTCCACCCGCTTCATCAGGCGCTCCTGGCATTCCCGGCGCTTGCAGTAGTCGTAGCCCAGCTCCACCCGGCGAGGGTCGAGCCCGTCACCGCAGTTCTTGCACCTCATGCGCGCGCTCCCTCGGGTTGACGCGCCGAGCTCAACACGGGAGGCGGCGCCTCGTGCCGCCGCCGGATGCCGGCGATCGCCACCGCCGTCACGGCCAGCGTGGCGAGCCCGCCGACCCACAACCCGGCCCGGGCCCCGAGCTGCTGCGACACCCAACCGATGATGGGCCCGCCGATCGGTGTGCTGCCGAGGAACGCCACCGTGAACAACGCCGCCACCCGCCCCCGCATCTCGGGCGCGCACTCGGTCTGGAGCACGCCGTTGGCCATGGCGGTGAACGCGATGCCGGCGGCACCGACGGGGACGAGCACGAGCATCTCGAGGGGGAGCGTAGGCGCGAAGGCCGCCACAACGAGCGCGACGCCGTAGGCCAGCGCGGCGCCCAGGAGGAACCTGATCGTCGCCCGCGGCTCGTGTGCGCTGACGAGCGCGCCGACGACGGAGCCGATGCTCATGCACGCGTACAGCGCGCCGAGCGTCCCGGCGGAGCCGCTGAACGTCTGCTTGGCGAGCAACGGCAGCACGACCTGGAAGTTGAACGCCAGCGTACCGATCACCGCGGTGAGCACCAGTGGCAGCCGCAGGGCCGGCGTCGACCACGCGTAGCGCAAGCCCTCACGAAGCTGCCCCTTGCGCTTCGGGACGGGATCGACGGCGAAGAACTCGTTCTCGCGCATCATGACGAACGCCAGGACCGCGGCCCCGTACGACACTCCATTGCCGAAGAAGCACCACGAGACTCCGAGCCCGGCGATCACGAGGCCGGCGATCGCCGGGCCGATGACGCGAGCGGCCATGAACATCGCGCTGCTCAGGCTCACCGCGTTGCTCACGTGCTCGGTTCCGACCATCTCGACGACGAACGCGCGGCGCGCCGGGTTGTCGAGAGCATTCACCGACCCGAGACCCAGCGCGAGCGCGTAGATCATCCAGAGCTGGACGACGCCGAGCGCGGTGACCGCTCCGAGGGCCAGAGCGAGCGCGCCGGCGGCGGCCTGTGTGGCGACGAGCAGCCGGCGCTTGTCGACGCGGTCGGCGATGACGCCGCCCCACGCGCCGGCGAGCAGAACGGGGGTGAACTGCAACGCAACCGTGACGCCGAGCGCGACGCCGCTCCCCGTGATCTGGAGCACGAGCCACGCCTGCGCGATCGACTGCATCCACGTGCCCGTGGTCGAGATCAGCTGCCCGGCGAAGTACAGGCGGTAGTTGCGGACGCTCATCGAGCGGAACGTGAGCCGCGTTGCGCGCCACAGGCGGGTCACGGCCGATCCTCCTCCAAGACTCGCTCGAGGATCCCCGCCGCCCGCTCGAGCGTGGCGCGCTCTTCCGCGCTGAGCGCGGCGAGACGCCGTTCCAGGTACGCGGTCTTGCGTGACCGGCTCTGCGCGAGGAGGCGTCGGCCCTGGGTCGTGATCTCGACGTGGGCGACGCGCCGGTCGCGTGTGTCCGGGCGGCGGTGCACGAGACCCTGCTCTTCGAGCCGTCCCACCGCCGCTGTGATCGTGGGTGGCCGCACCCGCTCGATGGCGGCGAGCGCGCCGAGGGTCAGCGGGCCGTCGCGCTCGATCGTCGCCAGCGCCGCCAGCTGGGTCGGCGACGCGGCCGCCTCCCCCTGCTGGCGCAGGCGCCGGGCCAGGCGGGTGACCACCATGCGCAGGCGGCTGGGTAGCGCCGGCGCCGTCGGGGCCTCGGTGGCGGTGGTCGGGGGAGTCGTCGTCATCGTCTCGGTCAACTAGTTAGTCTAGCGAAGTATTCCTTAGGAACCTTCGGCGGCCTCGTGGGGTATGACTTGACGGACCGTGACGTCCGTCGCAAACTGCCTTTCGGCTTACTTGCACGCTCTGTGAATCTTTCGGTCTCCTTGGCTCGAGTGGATCGGGGGCATCCATGACCACCAACGAGCGAACCGTCGGCAGGTACCTGCGCTGGTTCCTGGCCGCGCTGTCCGCCGGGGCGGGGGTCATCCATTTCGCCGTCAGCGGTGGGCACTTCGACGTCGGCTGGTGGCACGGCGCGTTCTTCGCCGCTGTCGCTTGGCTCCAGCTCGGGTGGGCGGTCGGTGTCATCCTCCGGCCGACCCGACGGTTGCTGCAGGCGGGCGTGGTGCTCAACGCCGGGATCATCGGCGTGTGGGCCATGTCGCGCATCTGGGGTGTTCCCATCGGACCGGACGCCTGGACCCCCGAGCCCGTGAGCCTGGCCGACGCCCTGTCGACGGGCTTCGAGGCGGGCATCGTGGTGCTCTCGCTGGCGGTGCTCGTGCGGCCCGCCCTCGCACAGCGTTCCGTTCGTCCTTCGTTCGGCCTCGCCGGCGTCGGGTTCACCGCGATCGCAATCGCCGCAATCTCGACGGTTGCTCTCACACCGTCGTTTGCTTCGGATCACCATGGGGGCGGCGAGGCCGCTGCCGGTGGCCACAGCCACAGCGCCGCGTCGATGAAGGGCGGCGCCCAGCACGCCGCCGGTCACGGAGGCGGGAGCACCGAGGCGGTCATTCAGGCCGACGGCAGCTCCGCGTGCGAGCAGGCGGGCGTGGCCAACGCCGGCAACAGCGGCCACGGCCACCGCGGGCCGGTCCCCTTCCAGCCGCTCGACCCCGCGACCCGCGAGGCGCAGTCCCAGCAAATCGCGATCTCGAACGCCTTCGTCACCTCGCACCCGACGGTCAAGGAGATCGAGGCCGACGGGTGGCGCCGGATCACGCCGTACGTTCCCTGCATCGCGGCGCACTACATCAAGTCCGGTGAGCTCACGAACCCCTTCGACCCGGCCAAGCCCGAGATCGTGCTCGCCGATGGCACGGAGCCGGACAGCAAGGTCGTCGGGCTGAGCTACCTGGCGTTCGCCAGTAAGGACGCGCCGCCCGAGGGCTTCGCGGGGGGCAACGACCCGTGGCACGTCCACGAGCAGCTCTGCCTCGGCGGCGGGGGCGTGCTCGGTGACGAGAGCACGACCGAAGAGGAGTGCGCCGCGCGCGGCGGCAGGGTCGCCAAGCTCGGCAACCTCTGGATGATGCACATGTGGAACGTGCCCGGGTGGGAGAGCCGTTGGGGCTTGTTCAGCTCCGAGCATCCCGATATGGGTGGCACGATCGGCAACATCAACGCCACCCCGGAAGAGGTCAAGGCAGCGCGCGCCAAGGCCATCGCCGAGAAGAAGGCGAAGGAGAGCAGCTAGCCACCTCCACCGAGCGCTCGTCGAACGGAGCCCGCGCCTGGCGCGGGCTCCGTCGCGTCAGAAGAGTGGCGACCAGGCGGTGGTGCGCAGCAGCTTGCTCTCCCAGTCGTCGCGTACGTCGAGCGCGTCGTGCATCCATGTGCCCGGCGCCCGGTACTCGGGCGGGACCTCGGTCGTCACGAGCGGTGTGATGCCCTTGACCTGGGTCACCTTCTGCCACAGCACGACCTCGCGCCAGCGACCGGTGCCCCACGCGGGACGGAACACGGCCTGGAGCTCCAGGAGCGAGCGCCCGGTGCGTCCGCCCTCGGCCAGGCTGGGCGCGTAGTTCGTGCGGGCGGCCTCGAGGTACTCGTCGAGCCCGCCCTCGTAGGGCCACGCGGTGTCCTCCATGAACAGCGTGAGCGGGTGGTCGCCGCTCGTCGGCACCGTCGCCAGGTCGAGCTCCTCGAGCGGCGACCACGGCACCGGGACGAGCACCTTGGCGGCCACCCCGTGGCGCAGCTGGTCGACATCGCGCGCCCACGGGTGCAGGTCACCGTCATGCAATCGGTTGATCAGCTGTTCCCACGCGGCGCCGTCGCGGATCGCGGTGATCGTCACGACGTTGTACGCGCGACCGGTGCCGTGCGCGTGGTGGAGGAAGTACAGGAGGCGGGCGTCATCGCCCTCGGCGAGTGACGGCATCCAGCCGTCCCGGTACGCGGCCTCGAACTCCTCTTCGCGCCGGCCCGCGACCTGGTGCACCTCGTGCAGGAACAGCATCGACTCTCGCCCCCCGACGTCGGTTACTCGGCGAGGAGCCTACGCAGGATCTCGTCGAGCGCGTCGTCCGCCAGAGCGCGCATCTCGTCGTCGGTCCGGTCCTGGATGGGATGCGCGACGAACACGCGGGCGGGGTCGGCCCCGAGCGCGCTTGCTTGCGCCTCGGCCCCGTCGACGAACTCGCTCGAGGCGATCATCACGCCCGGGATGCCGCCGCTCTCGAGGTTGACGATGTCGTGCACACTGCACGACGTGCACGAGCCTCAATCGGCGAGCGCCTCGATCACCACGTCGCATTGGGTGCCGATCTCGTGACGCAGGTCGATCGGCGCCGGCTTCGAGAACGTCGGCTTCGAGAAGCGGCGCACCTGCAGCCCGCGCCCGGCGAGCTGCTCCTCGAGCCGGTCGAGGAACACGTCGCCGCGCGGCTTGGAGATGTCGAGGAGCGCGATGGTCCGGCCGTCGAGCGACGCCGGTCGCGGCGACCGCTCGCGCGTGGGCGCGGCGCGCTCGCCGGTCGGGTCCAAGAGCACACGTCCGCTCACGCTCTCACCTCCCTGGTCACGGGCTGGCTGCCGCCGGGCCCGTTGATCCACCCGCCAATGATGGCCGAGAACAAGCCCGCGCCCCCGCCCGCGTGCACGATGAGCAGACCGTCGTCGCCGAACTTCGGCACCGTGGCGCCGGCGAGCCCCTCCGGTAGCCCCTCGGCGATCCCGCCCGCGCCCCGCACCACCTCGTCGCCGTCGAGCTGCAGCAACGTCAGCAGCTCGTCGCGCACACGGGATTTCGACCAGCCCGCCTCTCGGAACACTCGGCCGTGCTCGGGCGACACGACGAGGACGGTGTCGAAGCCGAGCGCCATCTTCGGGTGCGGGACGGCCCGGAGGCAGGCTGCGAGCGAGCGCGCGAGCGACTCCGGGGCGCGGCTGAGCTGGTCGACCATCCCGCGCACGCCGTCGCCGGCGAACAGCGTCACCGCTGACGCGTCGGGCGCCAAGCCGCGCTCGACGTGCAGCGGCTCCCAGGGCGAGCCCTCTTCGTCCTCCGGAAAGCAGAACGTGTACTTGCCCGGATTACCGAGCGTCGCCCGGTCGACCTCGCCGGGCCGGCCGCCGCCGACGTTGCGCACGACGAGCTGCAGCGCGCGACCGATCGTCGCGTTGGCGCGGTTGCCCTGGCCGAGCACGTTCATGCCCGCGTTCATGCCGATGGCGCGGCGAATCGGCCCGTTCACGATCACCACCGGGCTCGAGAAGTAGGTCGTCGCCAGCAGACCGTGGATGTTGAACTCGTCGGTGCACGCGGCTTCGACCGCGGTGAGCACGACGGGGAGATACTCGGGCTTGCAGCCCGCCATCACCGCGTTGATGGCGACCTTCTCGACGCTGCACTCGACGAGATCGGGTGGCACGACGGCGACGACCTCGCCGGGGTCGCGCGTCGTCCCCGACAGCATGCGGGCCACGCGATCGGGCGTCGGCGGCACGACGGGCAGCCCGTCACTCCAACCGCGCTCGAACGCGGCCTCGACGTCGTCCTCGTGCTCGCCCAGGTCGACCCGACGCGAGCGAAGTGTGGCGGCGCCGGTGGCGTCGGCTCGGGCGGTGGCGATGTCGGGATCGAGCGTGCGCGACCCGCAGCCAGGTTGGTATTCGGGCATGCCGGTCCCGAGCGGCGCCCGTCCGGTGAACGCCTCCCAGTCCGACCGCAGCCATCCCTCGGTCCGGGCGACGATGGCGCCGCCCTCGACCCGCAGCAAGGTGGGCACGGTCTCGATGTCGAGCGCGAACGACACTTGGAGGTCGGTGTCGTCGACGACCTTGACGCCGTCGGGAAAGGTCGGGTCGTCCTGCGAGTACACGGTGAGCGCGTCGTCGGCGCAGGCCAGCTCGGCGAGCACAGGCGCGACCAGCCGGCACGTGGGGCAGTCGCGCTTGACGATCGCCACCAACCCGTCGGGGAGTGGCGACGTGGTCATGCCCGCTCGATGAGGTAATCGATGGCGCGGGTGAGGACGGCGAGGTCGTCGGGCTCGATGTTCGGGAACATCGCGATGCGCAGCTGGTTGCGGCCGAGCTTCCGGTACGACTCGGTGTCGACGATGCCGTTCGCCCGCAGCTGCGCGGCGAGCCAGCCGGCGTCGACGGGCTCCTCGAAGTCGATCGTCGCGGTGACGTGGCTGCGCTCGTCGGGCTTGGCGACGAATGGCGACGCATGGGCGTGGGCCTCGGCCCATCCGTACACGATCTCGGCCGAGCGGTCGCAGCGCGACGCCGCCCACTCGAGCCCGCCGTTCTTCAGCAGCCAATCAAGCTGGTCCGCCACGAGGAACAGCGTCGCCAGCGCCGGGGTGTTGTACGTCTGGTCGAGACGCGAGTTCTCGAGCGCGATCGCGAGGCTGAGGGATGGTGGGATCCACCGGCCCGAGGCCGCGATGCGCTCGATGCGCTCGATCGCCGCCGGGGAGCAGCACGCGAGCCAGAGCCCACCCTCCCCGCCAAGGACCTTCTGGGGCGCGAAGTAATACGCGTCGAACTGCCGCGGGTCGACGCGCAAACCCCCGGCAGCTGACGTGGCGTCGACCAGCACGAGCCCCTGCGAGGCGTCGACGCCGCCGGGCCGTCGCACCTCGGTCATGACGCCGGTGGACGTCTCGTTGTGCGGGTACGCGTACGCGTCTACATCGGGATAGCCGCGCAGCTCGGGATGCGTCCCCGGCGCCGATTCGACCACGCGCGGGTCGTCGAGATGGGGCACGCCGGTGGCGGCGGCGGCGAACTTGGCCGAGAACTCGCCGAAACTCAGGTGCTCGCTGCGCCGCTCGATCAGCCCGAAGACCGCCGCGTCCCAGAACACCGTGGTGCCACCCACGCCGAGCAGCACCTCGTAACCGTCGGGGAGCTGCAGCAGGTCGGTGAGGCCGGTGCGAATGCGCCGCACCATCGACCTCACACCGTCGCGCCGGTGACTCGTGCCGAGGTACGTCGGCGCCGCCTCCGCCAGCGCGGCAACGGTTTCGTTGCGGATCTTCGACGGCCCGGAGCCGAAGCGCCCGTCGGACGGCAGGAGCTCGGGCGGCAACCGGACTTCGCTCACACGAGCAGGCTACCGGGGCGACTCGCGTGAATCGCAGGTGTTCCCCACGGCATCGCGCGCAGGTACGGTCTGCGCGCAGGATGAAGTCGTTTCGATTCGGCGTGCACGCCCTCGCGCGGTCCGGGCGCGACGAGTGGGTTGCCACCGCGCGACGAGCCGAGAGCGTCGGGTACTCGGTGCTCACCGTTCCCGATCACCTCCTCGACGGGTGCATCTCGCCCTTCACGGCGCTCGCCACCGCAGCCGAAGCGACTTCCGGCCTGCGCGTCGGGACCCTCGTGCTGAACAACGATCTGCGACATCCCGCGCTCGTCGCCCGGGAGTCGCTCGCGCTGGATTCCCTCTCCGGCGGACGAGTCGAGCTCGGCCTGGGCGCCGGGTCAGCGATGAGCGCGCCCGAGTACGAGTCCGTGGGCCTTCGGTTCGACGACGGAGGCACCCGGGTGGCGCGGCTCGCCGAGTCCGTCGACATGCTCGACGGCCTGCTGCGAGGCGAAGAGGTCACTCACTCGGGCGAGCATTACCGGCTCAGCGCCTGTAGGGCTTGGCCTCCTCCGACGCAGTTGCCGCGGCCGCCGATCGCGATCGGCGGCAACGGACGAGCCATCCTGCGAACGGCTGCGGAGCGCGCCGACATCGTTTCCTTGTCCGGCATCGGCAGTGCCGGCTTCTCGCCCGTGCCCCAGGCAGTCGACAAGCGCGTGGCACACATCCGGGC
>JBKPDG010000149.1:0-18825 GCA_046727755.1 Actinomycetota bacterium | reverse complement strand
CGGTGCGTCACGATGCGCGAGATGTCGACGGCGGCGTTGCCGATCTGCTCGATGGTCGCGATCACGTGCAGCACGCTCGACATCTGCTCGGCATCGTGCGGCGACCGGGCGGCGAGAATGCAGACCTCGCGCATCCCGTGCACGAGCTCGTCGAGCCGCTCGTCGAGGTCGACGACCTCTTCGGCCATGCCCAGGTGGTCGAAGAAGAGGGCGGCGTAGCCGAGATCGACCATGAGCTCGGAGGCATCCTTCGCCTCCGAGAGCATGGCCTTGAGATTTCTCGGGGGTTTCTCGTCCATCAAGGTCCGGCCTAGCTGAGGCCGAGGATCACGATAGCCAGGATCAGGGAGACGGCTCCCAGGAAGTCGAGGCTCGAGGTGACGATCGGAATGCCGTGGTTGTCGGGGTCGAGGCCGAGCCGGTACGTGAGCACGGCACCGTAGTAGCCGACGCCGACGGCCGCCGTCGTGGCGAACGCCCCCGCCAGCATCGACACCCCGATCATCTCGAGCGCGCCCGGGCTCGTCAGGTCGAAGATCGCCGCGGCGATGTCGGCGGATACGCCCAGCAGGAAGAACACCGGAATTGCGTAGACGAACACGAGGAGCACGTCCTCGCCGACAGCTCGCCACGGTGAACGCGACAGGTCGACCGTGCCGAGGTGGAGCTTCGTCGCGACCCGCGAGCTGAGGATGCCGCCGAGTGCTCCCGAATCCTCGAGGAACGGCGGGACGAGGATAAGTAGCGCCGGGAACGTCAGGAACGACTCGATGCGCTTCTCGACCGTGATGCCGGCGATCACGTCGACGAGGCCTGCGACGGCCAGCAAAGGTAGCGACTCGCGGACGATCCTTCGCAGGATCGGCAGGCCCGCCCGCAGGCTCAGCACGAGCGCGACGACACCTGCAATCGCGCAGACGACGGCAAGCGTCGGCGTGAACCACGCGATGCCGACGAGGTAGGTGGCGATGAACAGCCCAGGCAACGTGACCATGTCGCCGGCGGCGGTCACCAGGGGTGACTGGACGTTGTCGAGGTCGAGGTCGTAGCGGACGCAGATCGCGGTCACGCCGATCACAACGAGCAGGACGACGACCGACGACAACATCCCGCCGACCACCGAGATGACCACGAAGTCGACGATCGAGATTGAGTTCGCGACGCCGAACGCGACCGATACGGCCTTCGCCAGCACCGCGAGCACGACCGAGATCGACAGCGACAGCGCGAGCGACGCGGCGACGTTCTGCCCTACGAGGGTGTCGAGCCGGCGCGAGACGCGGAACGTACCGGTGTGGATCGACGTCCCGAGGCGGCTCCCGAGAGCACCGAAGACATTGCCGCGCATCCCGATGGCCGCCGGGATGAGCACGAGCAGGCCGGGCAGCGCCTCGAGCGTGCCGGTGATGGCGCCGAGCGTCAGGCCGGCGAGGAGATCCCCACCCGACGAGAGCAGGAGCGCGAGGAACCCCGCCCCGACCCCGCTCGGGTCGGCGCGAACAATGGCGACGAAGCGCCGAAGGAGGCGCGGCCGTCGGACCATCTGCTACTCGGGGGCTCGCTCATCGGGATCCGTCTCGTCGGCATGAGCCGGCTCAGGCTAACGGGTCGGGGCCGGGACCGGCGTGAGGAAGACTGTCGCGGTGTCGGTCCTCGACCTGTTGATGGTGGCGGTGCTGGCGGTGGTGGGCGTCCGGTTGTTCGAGGCGGCCCGGACCTCGGTCGGCGCCCACCGCAAGACGCTCGGTGTCGTGCAAGGGCTGCGCGCGCGGCATTTCGTGCGGGCGGTCCCGATCGTCGTCGTGATCGTGTCGACGGCCTGGGTATTGATCCAGCTTCCCGTCCTCTCGTTCGGCTGGTGGTCAGTCATCGGCGGGGAGGGCAACCCGGTCGTCGGCGTCACCGAGGAGGACTACGGAATCGTCTCGGTCGTCCTGCCCCTCTTTTTCATCGGCTTGCTGATCGTGGGCATGCCGCTGCTCGTCGCCCGGGAGGAGTGGGTGTTCCGGCGTGGCGCCGAAACGCGCGGCACCGCCATGAACGTCGCGCGTTCCCTCGTGTTCGGCCTCGCGCACGCCGTCATCGGCATCCCGATCGGCGCCGCGCTGGCGCTGTCGATCGGCGGCTTGTATCTCACGCGGTGCTACCTCGAAGGCTGGAAGGAGACACGGACGCAAACGGGCGCGCTCCTCGAGTCGACCCGCGCCCACCTCGCGTACAACTTCACGATCATCACGCTCGTGTTGGCGTCGCTGCTGGCGCTGTACGCGACGGGTACCGCCTGAGCTCATGCGCGACGAGGCTGCCGAGGCATCGCGGACGGCGTTCAATGCCGCCGCCGACCACTTCGACGACGAGCCGCTCTCGTTCCACGTCCGCTTCGGTCGGCGCAGCGTCGATCACGCGCAGCTCCGGCGCGGTGACCGCGTGCTCGACGTGGCGTGCGGAAGCGGGAGCTCCGTGCTGCCGGCCGCGCAGGACGTCGGGCCGGCTGGACGCGTGGTCGGCGTCGACGTGTCGGACGGTCTGCTGGCACTCTGTCGTGCCAAGGTCGAGCACGCCAGGTTCGACAACGTAGAGCTTCGGGTCGGCGACATGCGCGAGCTCGACCTCCCGGCTCGTTCGTTCGACGCCGTGCTCCTGGTGTTCGGGCTGTTCATGGTGCCGGACATGCCGGCGTTGGTCCGCGATCTCTGGGAGCTGGTCAGGCCGGGCGGGCGGCTGGTGATCACTGTCTGGGCGCGCGGTCTCCTGGAGCCCGCCTACAGCGCGTTCTTCGACGCCGTCGGCGCACAAGCGCCCGATCTCGTGCCGCAGGACCCCGGTTGGCTGCATGTCGCCAACCCGGCCGATCTGCGTTCTGCACTGGTGGCTGGCGGCGTTCCTGACGACGCGATCGAGATCATCAGCGAGCCGGCCAGGCACGAGCTGCGGGACGCCGAGGAGTTCTGGACGATAGTGATGGGCTCGGGAATGCGAGGGACGCTCGATCGACTTCCCACTGCTGACCGTGAGCCCGTTCGCCGGCATGTGCTCGACATCATCGAGGCGAAGGGCATCACCCAGCTACCGGTCGACGTGCACTACGGCCGGGCGACACGCTCCGTCTAGTGGAAGTCGCGCGAGCGCACGAGGTCGGCGGCCGAGAGCGGGAGCTCCTCGATGCGGGCGGCGACGACGTTGATGACGCCCTGGTAGCGCTCGAGCATCCCCCGCACGATCAGGGCCGGTGACATCCGCGCCACCTTGCGGAACCGGCGCCACACGGCGGCGGTGCAGATCACGTTGAGCAGCCCGGTCTCGTCCTCGAGGTTGACGAACACCACGCCCTTAGCCGTGTCGGGCTGCTGGCGATGGGTGACGATCCCCGCCACCTCCACCACGGTGCGGTGCGGGAGCTCGCCCAGCGCCTCGATGGGCACGACGCCCCGGTCGCTCAGGCGCCCGCGCACGAACTCGGTCGGGTGCCGCCCGGCTGTCAGGCCGGTCGCCCACAGGTCGGCCGCCGTCTCTTCGACCTCGGTCATTCCGGGCAGCGGCGGGGCGGCGGCGCCGGTGACGAGCCCGGGCAGCTTGTCGGCCCGGGCGTCGCGCAGGGCGCCGGCGGCCCACAGCGCGCTGCGGCGGGTCTCGTCCAGGTTGCCGAACGCGCCCGCGGTGGCCAGCGCCTCGATGGCGTCGGTGGACGCGCCGGTGCGGCGGGTGAAGTCGGAGAGCGACGTGAACCGCGCGCGCTCGCGTTCGGCGTCGATACGGTCGAGCAGCGCGTCCGCAAGGCCGCGCACGTAGCGCAAGCCCATACGCACGGCGCGCGTCGACGGATCGGCGTGCCAACCCGGGCGCGGATGACCGACCGGGCCGGCGTCGGGCGTGCGGGGCTCGAGCGTGCAGTCCTTGCGTGACGCGTTCACGTCGGGACCGAGCACCTCGACGCCGTGATGCATCGCGTCGCGCACGATCGAGTGCGGCGAGTAGAAGCCCATGGGCTGCGCGTTGAGCAGCGCGCACGCGAACTCGGCCGGATAGTGCAGCTTGATCCACGAGCTCGAGTACACGAGGTAGGCGAAGCTCACCGAGTGGCTCTCGGGGAACCCGAAGTCGGCAAAGGCGGCGAACTTGTCGGCAATCTCCTCGGCGGTCGCGCCGGTGATGCCGCGTTCGGCCATGCCCGCGAGCAGGCGTTCGCGCATGACGGCCATGCGGGCATGGGAGCGCTTCGATCCCATGGCCTGGCGCAGCTGGTCGGACTCGCCGGGGCTGAAGCCGGCGATGTCGATCGCCATCTGCATGAGCTGCTCCTGGAACAGCGGCACGCCCAGGGTCTTCTTCAGGCAGTCCTCGAGCATGGGGTGCGGATACGTGACCGGCTCCTGGCCGTTGCGGCGCCGCAGGTACGGGTGCACGGAACCACCCTGGATCGGGCCGGGCCGGATGAGCGCGACCTCGATGACGAGGTCGTAGAACGTGCGCGGTCGCAGCCGCGGCAGCGTGGCCATCTGAGCCCGGCTCTCGACCTGGAACACGCCGACGGTGTCGGCCGCGCACAACAGGTCGTAGACCTCGGGCTCCTGGGGAATCGTGGCGAGGTCGAGCGCGGTTCCTTCGTGCTCACGAACGAGGTCGACGGCGAGATGCAGCATCGTGAGCATTCCCAGGCCGAGCAGGTCGAACTTCACCAGCCCGGCGGCGGCGCAGTCGTCCTTGTCCCACTGGAGCACCGTCCGGTCCTCCATGCGGGCCCACTCGACGGGGCAGAACTCCACCAGCGGCCGGTCGGCCATGACCATGCCGCCGGAGTGGATGCCGAGATGGCGGGGGAAGTCGAGCACCTGACCGGCGAGGTCGAGGACGAGCGCCGGCACCGGCGGCCCTTCAGCCTTCACGCTCTCGAACGCGCCGACGTCCCTCCCCCACCGGTCGATCCATTTCGTGAGCCCGTCGGCGTGGCCAGGTGAGAGCCCGGCGGCCTTCGCCATCTCGCGCAGCGCGCTCTTGGGCCGGTACGTGATCACGTTGGCGACCTGCGCGGCGCGGTCGCGCCCGTACTTGTCGTAGACGTACTGGATGGCTTCCTCGCGGCGCTGGTGCTCGATGTCGAGATCGATGTCGGGCGGGCCGTCGCGCTCCGGCGAGAGGAACCGCTCGAACAGCAGCCCGAGCGCGACGGCGTCGGCCTTGGTGACGCCGAGCGCGTAGCAGACGGCGCTGTTGGCGGCGCTGCCGCGGCCTTGGCAGTAGATGTCGTTGCGATGGCAGAACTCGACGATGTCGACGAGCAGGAGGAAGTAGCCCGGGAAGCCGAGCTCCTCGATCACGTCGAGCTCGTAGGCAATCTGGCGCATCGCATGCGCGTGCTTCTCGTGGCTCGGCGGGTAGCGGACGGCCGCGCCGCGTGCGGTGAGCTCGCGCAGCCAGGTCATCTCGGTGTGACCGGGCGGCACGTCGTGGTCGGGGAGCTCGGGCGCGGCCAGCTTCAGGTCGAACGCGCACGTGGCCGCGACGTCGAGCGTGCGCTCGACCGCGCCCGGCCAGCGTGCGAACCGGTTCCGCTGCTCGGCCGCGCTCCGCAGGTGCGCGAACGGCGCCGCCGGCAGCCAGCCGTCGATCTCGTCGAGCGACCGGCGGGCGCGGACGGCGGCGAGCGCGGTCGCGAGCGGCCGCTGACCGGGCGTCGCGTAGTGCACGTTGTTGGTGGCGATCACATCGACGGACGCCGACGCCGCCACCTCGGCCAGCGCGTCGTTGCGGTGCCGGTCGAGCGGGTCGCCGTGGTCCCACAGCTCGACCAGCACGCGGTCGCGCCCGAACGCGGCGACGAGCCGGTCGAGGGCGCGGCGCGCCGCGGCGGGGCCGTCGTCGAGGAGCGCGCGCGGGACCGCGCCCTTGCGGCATCCGGTGAGCACGAACCAGGCGTCGTTGGCGGTGCTCGGCCGGGCGCCGGTGAGGTGGACCGGGGCGCGGGCGGCGGCGGCGAGGGCGCCGAGGTCGAGACGGGGCGCGCCCTTCTCCCCCGCCAGCTGGGCGGCGCTCACCGCCCGGGCAAGGCGGGCGTACCCGACCGGGCCCTCGGCGAGTACCACGAGGTGCTCACCGGGCGGGTCGGCGTACCCGTTCGGCGGCGTGCGGGGGGCGTCGAGCGTGAGCTCGGCGCCGAACACGGTGGGGAGCCCGTGAGCGCGGGCGGCGAGGGCGAAGCGCACCACGCCGTAGAGGCCGTCGTGGTCGGTGACGGCCAGGGCGGCCAGGCCCAGGCGGGCGGCCTCGTCGGCCAGCTCCTCGGGGTGACTGGCCCCGTCGAGGAACGAGAAGTTCGTGTGGCAGTGCAGCTCCGCGTAGCCCTCGGCCAAGGGCCCCTACTCCGCATGACCCGGGACGCTGCCGCCCCGGGCCGATCACTGTATCGAACACATGTTCGATATGTCCAGGTGGGACTCGATGCGTATCTCAGCGACGCCTGGCGTCGTTCAGATACGCATCGCCACGACCGTCATCAGGTCGGCGAAGGGGTAGCGGATGGCACGCCCGCGGAGGCCGGGCCGGGCGCCGAGGGATCGCACCGGCGCGAACACACGCCCGTAGCGCTGCTCGAGGACATTGGTCACGAGGCCCACGCTGACGGCCTTGCGCGTCGGAAAGCGCGCAATGGGCTCGAAGCCCTGCCGGCGCAACAACGCGTCGAGCGTCTCGGGGTCGAACAGCGAGATCACCGACGGCGGCGCGATCAGGTGCCAACGGGGCCCAAGTCGGCGAGCGATGGGGCTCCCCCGGTTCGAGCTCTCGATCATGACCATGCCCCCGGGGCGGAGAAGCGCGTGCGCGGACTCGAGCGCAGCGGCCGAGTCGGGAAGTTGCGACAGCACTTGGAAGAACGTGATGACGTCGAACGCGCCGTCCCCGTTCGCGGCTATCACCTTCTCGAAGTCCGGGTAGACGGTGAGGCCGAAATGCTCACGCGCGAACTGCGCCGCCACGTCGGAGATCTCGACGCCCTCGACGTCCCACCCCGCGGTGCGCAGCTCGTCGGCAACGAAGCCGTGGGCGCAGCCGAAGTCCAAGAGGCGGCCCGGCGGGCCCGAGCGGACCCGCGCGAGACGCGCGAGATGGCTGCGGGCGTTGACACGATGCAGCCCGTCGTCTGCCGCATAGTCGATGTACTCGCCGACCCCACCCCCGGTGAAGTACGACTCGCCGTAGAGCGCCGCCGACTCGTCCGGCGACGGCACCGGGTCGAGGTGGACCAGGCCGCAATCAGGGCACGTCCCGTACGACCACGAGCCCTTGGTGAACAGCGGTCGGGGCGCGGCGTCGCTGCGGCAACCCGGGCACGGGAGTCCGGTCGGCGTCACGGCGCCGGCCGGCGAGCTCGGAGGAAGGCGAACCGGCCGGCAATCGCGAGGGTGGACGCCGTCGTCCGCGCCACCGACTTGAGCGATCGCCGCTCCTGGCCGCGCAGCCGCAGGCGCGACCAGTCGAGGTGAGCCGGAATCTCGACGACCTGGGCGCCTCGCTCTCGCGCCCGGTACAGGATCTCGCAGTTGATCGTCGGGCCGGAGGCGTACAGGTCGAGTGACCGGGCGAAGTCGCCGTTGTACGCCCGCACCATGCCCGTCAGCGTGGTGAGCCCTCCCCCCGCCGCCAAGGCGAGCACCCGGTTCGCGGCTCGGCTCGTGAACAGTCGGGACGGCGGCACCCCGGTGGCCTTCGCGTCGGGCCGGTACGGCGACGTGACGACGATCGACGCGCCGGTCGCGATGATGGTGTCGAGGAGCGGATGGATGTGATCCGGCGCATAGCTGAGGTCGCTGTCCATCATCACGATGTAGTCGCTCGTGCAGCGACGAAACGCGGTACGCACCGCTCCACCTAGACCTGCGTTCTGGTCGTGGTGGTGGACGGACACCCGGGCGTGGGCGGCGGCGAACGCGTCGGCGAATTGTCCGGTGCCGTCGCTACTGCCGTCGTCGACGACGACGAGCTCCCACCGGTAGCTGTCGTCGAGGGTGCAGAGGTAATCGTGCAGCCGGGTCAGCGAGCCGGCGAGCAACGCCTCCTCGTTGTAGGCGGGGATGACCACCGAAACCGACGGTTGGGCGGCGCGATCGGCGGCGATGTCCGGCGTGACCGCACGGCGGAAGGGGTCGGCAGGCGTCTGGTTCTCGAACATGGTCACGCGGATGCTCCGGACGGGCGTCTGACAGCGGGCTCGCCGAACTCGGCGCGAAACCGACGCAATGTACCGCCGCGACGCAGCGCCCGGGCGTGCTCGCCGACGGTCCGCACGTCGTACTGCGCCGTGAGCGAGGTCAGGTAGGCGTCGACGAGCTCGCGCTTCACGGCGGCCGGAGTGCCCATCCCCGGGAAGAAGCCGAGGTCGGGCGCGTCGTCGGGACCGAGGAAGTCAGGGGGATGTAGCAGCACGGACGGCCCGACGCCGGCGGCGCGGCAGGCCCGCAGAGCGCCTTCGACGTAGAGACGGGCGAGCCGAGGTGAGTAACGGGCGAGGTGGAGCACGTAGCTCACGTGGATCGGGACCTTCACGCCCGGGAGGGTCGTGACCGGCATCTCGAGGAGCTCCCCGCCGTCGACGGTCCAACAGTACGGCTTGAGCGGACGGCGGCCGTCGGCGAAGGTGCCGAAGAGCTCGCCGCGCGCCTCACGCTCGGTTCCCTCCATCTTGGCGGCGCGGAAGTAGAACGCCCTCGCCAGAGGTCCGAGGTAGCTCGGCAGCGTCGAAGCGTCGTACTCGTACCCCCGCCGCAGCAGGACCCGCAGGATCGCCTCGGACAACGTGTACCCCGGCCCGCGGAACCCTTGGGGCTTCGCGCCCGTTGCCGCATCGATGGCGTCCTCGGTGCGGGCGAGGTCGTCGTCGAGCTTCTCCTCCGGCCACCGGTGAATCGTCTGGTCGTGCTCGAACGAGTGGTTCCCGACCTCGTGCGCGCCGGCGATCGCGCGCAGCAGGTCGCGGTTGCGCTCCCGAGCGGCGTCCCGCCCGACGACGAACACCGTGGCGCGCAACCCGTGCCCCGCCAGCGTGTCGATGATGCGGGGAACGACGACGTCCAGGTACGACGGATAGTCCGCCCAGCCGGCCTCACCGGCGGTGCGCAGGTACGACCACCGGTCGTCGAGATCGAGCGACAGGCTCGCGACAGGCTTCACGCGCTCGTCCGAACCGGTCGACTCCCGGGTGCGGGGAGCATCACGAGACGGCGGGCGGTCCGCTCGGCGAGCTCGACGGTCTCGTTGACGTTCAACGTGCCGTTCACGATGTTCGCCGAGCTCACGAGGTGCAGGCCGGGCACGCTCGTGCTGACGGGCGGCACGCGAGTGGAGTAGCCGATCGTCGGGATCGGAAAGACCTCGCGCACACGCGACACCTTGAACGCCTGCACGTCACCCACCTCGGGGTAGACGGTGCGGAGTGCGGGCAGGAACGTCGCCGCGATCTCGTCGTCCGTCCGGGTCAGGAGGGGATCGTCCGGCGCCACGTACTTCGGCAGGTACACGAGCGTCTTGCCGCCGAGGTGACGCCGGTCGACCATGGCCGACATCTCGACGATCCCGGTGATCGGCGTGTCATCGGTGATGTACGTGAGGTAGTAGCCGGCGAGGGGCCGGTCGAGCAGCACAGAGGCGCACACGATCCCCTGGTAGCGGACACCTTCGAGCAGTGCGCGCTCACGAGACGCCAGGCCGCTGCACATGCGGGCGGCAAGGCCGGGGTTCACGGTGACGACGACCTGGTCGAACCGAGCCGGGTCGCGGTCGGGAAGCGCGACGGCCACGCCACTATCGGGCGTCGCCGCGACCTCCTGCACACGCGCGCCGAGCTCGAAGTCGACGCCCTCGCGCTCGAGCACCTCGACGAAGCGGGCGAGCACGCGTGCGTAGCCGCCCGGCACGTACCCGAACATCTCTTCCTTCAGGCCGCTGCGGCGCGCCGCGTACAGCCGTTGCGCCGTGGCCCAGATGAACGCGGCCGACGTCTCCCGGTACGCCTCGCCCAGCTTCGCCCGCAGCAGCGGCAACCAGAACTTGTCGTATGCATGCCGGCCCGACCACCGCTGCAGCCAGTCGGCGACCGGGATCTGCTCGAGGCGACGCCAGTTCCCCGTCCTCGACGCGCGCAGGATCGTCGCCGCCAGCCGCGCCCGGTCGGCGACGCCGAGGATGGGGAGCCGGGCGAAGTCGATCGATGACGAGACGGGCCACAGCGAGCCGTCGGCGAACAAGCCGGTCCTGGTCTTGACCCAGTCGACCTCGGCATCGAGACCGAGCTCGTCGAGGATCGCTCGCAGATGTGCGTCCGAGAGGAGCGTGACGTGGTAGTGGCGGTCCCAGGTGACGTCGCCGACGGTCCAGGCGCTGGCGAGACCACCGACCTGATCGGCGGCCTCGAACACCGTCACGGAGTGACCGTGTTCGGCGAGGCGGTGCGCGAGCGTGAGTCCGAGCATCCCGCCGCCGACGACGGCCCAGCGCTGACCGCCCCTCATGGTGCGCCGAGCTCGACGACCTCGCCGGCGTGGACCTTGTAGCGCAGGCCGCACGCTTTGCACTCGACGTCGCCGGCGTCGGGGACCGTCCCCTTCCTGAATCGGAGCATCGGATGCCCGCAGCGGCACACGCAGGCGACGCCCACGGCGGGGCTGCCGATCACGAGGTGGAACGGAGGGACGCTGCGCGTCACGGCGGAGCCCATGCCGACCATCGCGAAGCGGCCGATCTCCACGCCGGGTCCGATCACGGCGCCGGCGCCGACGGTCGCGCCCTCGCGAACCCAGGTCGGCTCCGTCTCCGGGCCCGGGCCCGAGTCGCGCCGCGTCTGGAGGTCGGGCGTCGTCGCCCGTGGGTAGCGATCGTTCGTGAAGATGACGCCGGCGCCGATCATCACGCCGTCCTCGACGACGACACCGTTGCAGAGATACACGAAGGCGTTGATCTTCACGCGGTCGCCGATCTCGACGCCGTAGGCGATGTAGGTCTTCTCGCCGACGATGCAGTCCGAGCCGATGCGCGCCGGCCCGCGCGCGTGCACATGGCTCCAGATGGAAGTACCCGAACCGATCTCGACGCCGGGTTCGATCTCCGCGGTCGGATCGATCCGCGGAGTCACGCTGACGATGCCGCCCCGTTCACGCGAACCCACCCCGCGCTGTCCATCGATGCGTACGCGGCCTCGATCACCGCCACCGAGGCCAGGGCGTCCTCCGCCGTGATCAGCAACTCCTCGCGACCCTGCAGCGCGCCACAGAAGTTGCCGACCTGCGCCCGCATTGCCCCGATCTTGTCGTAGCCGTCGCCGAACTTGATCCAATCGCCTGACGCAGGCCGGAACTTCGACTCGTGCCAGCCGACGTTGATCGTCCCCTCCGAGCCGTAGATGCTGATGTACCTGTCGGCTTGCATATCGATGCTCCACGACAGGTCGATCGTTCCGCACACGCCGTCGGCCGATCGGATGAACATCTGTGCGGTGTCTTCGACCGCGACGTCTTGGACGCGTCTCGGTGCAACCGCCATGACGTCGGTGATCGAACCGAGGAAGTACCGGGCGATGTCGACGGAGTGTGTCCCGTTGTCGATGAGCACTCCCCCGCCGCTGATGGCCGGGTCGGCATTCCATCGACCGGCCATCGGCGCGTGCGATGCGAAGATGTTGTCGAAGAGCACGACGTCCCCGAGGTCGCCGGAGTCGACGATGCTCTTCGCCCGCACGGCGTCCTCGACGTACCGGAACTTGGCCGCCATCGTGAGCGGAACTCCAGCGTTCGTCGACTCATCGACGAGCTTGCGCGCCGACGCGTAGTCGAGTGCGAGCGGCTTTTCGCACAACACCGGAATGCCACGCTCGAGGAGGTCGAGGCCCACCTCGAGATGCGTTGCCGGCGGCGTGCAGATCACCGCCGCGTCGACGTCCAAGTTCTGGAGAAGCTCGTCGTGGGACGCGAACGCCGGGCAGGCGAGCGCTTCGGCCACCTTCCGCGCTCGCTCGAGGGCCGGGTCGGCGACGCCGACGACGCGCGCGTACCGAAGGCCGCTGAAGACCGCGACGTAGGACTGGGCGATGGCCCCGGCACCGATGATCGCAAACCGCAGCATCTCCTTCATGGGGTGGCCCCCACGCTCGTGAGCGCGACGTCTTCGATCCGGTTCGCGATGTGATCCACGTCGCCGTCCTCCAGGCGCTCGTTCCAGGGCAGCACCAGCACCGAGGACAGGAAATCGAAGGTGCCCGGGAACCGCGCCGGCGCGTAGTCGACGGCCTCCGGACGGGCGAGCGTGAACGGGAATCCGCTGTCCCCGAACGTCCGCCGGTTCGCGATGACCGCGGTCTGGAACGCCGGCTTCTTGACATACCTCGGCGTCGAGACGATCCCCTGCGCGCGCAGCTCGCGCGCGAACCCGTCGGGGCCCTCGGAGAACCGATCGGCGTCGACATGCAGGGCGTAGCGCCAGAACGTGTGCGTGTCGCCGGGCGCGATCCGCGGCGTCTCGACGCCCTCCAGCGGTTCGAGCCGATCGGTCAGCCGAGCCGCACTGCGAACGCGCGCCGCGACCACATCGTCGAGCTTGTCGAGCTGCGCCTTTCCGACCGCGCCTTGAAGCTCGGTCATGCGCGAGTTCAACGCGAGGAACTCGTGGTCGGGATCCTGCTCACCGTAGGGCCACGCCTTGTTCACGAACAGCCTGATGCGCCGAGCGATCGCATCGTCGTCCGTGACGACCAGGCCGCCTTCTCCCGTCGTGACGTGCTTACCCTGCTGGAGGCTGAAGCACGCCATCGCGCCCGCCCTCCCCACCAGGGTGCCCTGGCTGCGCGCGAGGTATGCCTGGCAGCAGTCCTCGATCACCGGGATGCCGCGTTCCTCGGCGAGCCGATTGATCGCGGGCATGTCAGCGGGATTCCCGAAGAGGTGGGTGACGATGACAGCACGCGTTGTGTCACTGATCCGAGTCTCGATCGACGACGCGGTGACATTACCGGTCCTGCGGTCGACATCCGCGAATACCGGGACTGCGCTCTGATAGATGATCGGCGCAATCGCTCCCATGTCGGTGATGGGCGTGGTGATCACCTCGTCGCCGGGCTCGGGATCGATGGCGGCGATCGCGGCGTGAACCGCAGCCGTTCCCGACGACGTCGCCACTGCGTGGCGGACGCCGAGGATCTCGGCGAACCGTTCCTCGAGGGCCGGCACCCACGGCCCCTTGGTGCTCGTGAGCACGCCGCTTTCGATCGCGTCGCGGACGGCCGCGATCTCAGCTTCACCGAGGGTGCGGCCGGACGCGTCCTGATCGGACGGCACTGCCTGGCGGGCGACTTCGTTCATCCTCGTAGCATGCTCCGGCAACAGGGCTCGCACGTCGAACCGGGATCCAGCATCCATCGCCGGGCGCGCCGTTCAGGGCAGGCTAGTTGGTGCCATGGGTGGGTCGCACAGCGACGGACGGGACGTGGGAGGCCGAGTGAGCCGGGAGGACACGGAGCAGCGACGCGTCGCGGTCGTGTTCGGGACGAGACCCGAGATCATCAAGCTCGCCGGCATCGCTCGACTCCTCGGCCCGGACGCGTGCTTGATCCACTCCGGTCAGCACGATTCCCACGAGATGGCGCGCGCGTTCCTCGACGAGCTGGCGCTGGGTCGTCCCGACGTGCAGCTGACCGTGGGCGGACAGTCCCGTGGCCGCCAGATCGGCGACGCGATCCGCGGGCTCGACGAGTATTTCGACGCCTGCGAACCGGCGGTCGTCGTCGTGCAGGGCGACACGAACACCACGCTCGCCGGCGCGCTGGCCGCGAACGCCCGGGAGATTCCCGTCGTGCACGTCGAGGCCGGCCTGCGCAGTCGCGACCGGGCCATGCCCGAGGAGCACAACCGAATGCTCACGGATCACCTCGCCGATGTCTGCTGCGCACCGACCGAGGTGTGCAGCGCGAACCTGCGCCAGGAAGGCATCGACGCCGACCGTGTCGTGGTCACGGGCAACACCGTCGTCGACGCCGTGCTCGAATGTCTGCCGTCCGAGGCGGAGCGGGCGCGGTTGCTCACGAAGCGAGGACTCGAACCCAGCTCGTACGTTCTCGCGACGTTTCACCGCCCGGAGAACGTCGACGATCCCGCTGCCTTGCAGACCGTGCTCGGCCAGCTCACCGGCTTGCGGCTCCCGGTCGTCCTCCCGTTGCACCCTCGCACCGCCGACCGGGCTCGCGCGTTCGGGTTCTCGGAGCAGCTGTCGCAGCTCATGATCACCGAACCGCTCGGCTATTCGGAGTTCGTCGCGCTCGCGGCGGAGTCGGCCGTGCTCGTCTCCGATTCGGGAGGCCTCGTCGAGGAAGCGAGCGTGCTCAAGCGACCGATCGCGGTGGCGCGGCGGTCGACGGAACGGCCCGAGGTCCTCGGGACGTTCGCCGATCTCGTCCCGGCGGGACCGGTGATCGGTGAACGCGTGAACGCGTGGCTCGACGACCTCGACACGGTCCACGAGCGGCTGCGCAGGATCCCCTCCCCGTACGGCGACGGGCGGGCATCGGCGCGTTGTGTCGCCGAGGTGCGGCGAGCGGCACACGCGGGGTGAAGCTGCTGAACGTCCTGCGGACGCGGCCACCTTCACGCCGCGTCCAGTGGTGGGCCTCGTTCGCTCTGTTCACGCTGCTCGGGTCGGCGTGGGCGCTCTCGAATCCGCTCATGGCGGGGCCCGACGAGCCGGAGCACATGCTGCGGGCAGCGTCCGTCGCGCGGGGAGAGCTGATCGGCCCGACCCGCCGCGGCGTGCCCGATCACATCCGCTTCGTGGAGACACCGAGCCGGCTGGCGCGTCTCCGCATCCCACCCGGCTGCTTCGCGTTCCATCCGCACGTCCCCGCGCAGTGCGCAGACACCTTCGGCGAGGGGGCCGACGGGAACGAACGGACCGCTATCAGCAACGGCCGCTTCCCGCCGACGCCCTACGGCGTCTTGGGCCTGCCATCCCTCATCGAGCCGTCGAGGGCCGGTGTATATCTCATGCGGGTGTTCGGCGTCGCGCTGTGCAGCGCGTTGTTCGCGTCCGCGTTGCTCTCGCTGCGCGAGGCGCGGGTGCCATGGCTCGCCGTCACCGGCCTCGCCTTCGCATTGACACCCATGGTCTTCTTCGTCGCCAGCCTCGTGAACCCGAGCAATCTCGAGATCGCAGGTGGCGTCGCGCTGTGGGCATCGGGCGTGGTCCTCGTCGCCAAGGCGCGCGACGGCGTCGTCGACGGGAGGATCGTCGCTCGCACTGCTATCGGCGCCGGCGTCCTCGTGCTCGCCCGGCCGCTCGGCATGGTGTGGCTCGGCGTCGCGGCGGTCGTGTTGCTGTTGTTGTGCACGCGGGTGGCGGTTCTGCGCTTGCTTCGCTCCCGGGCCGTGCAGATCGGCGCCGTCGCCGTCGCGCTGTGCATCGGTTTCGAGCTCGGGTGGATCAACTATTACGACTCGCTCGGCTCGAAGACCCCGCCCGGTCCGTCGGCCGACGGGTTCAGCGCGTTCGAGGTGTTCCGGGAGACCCTCGGCACCACCAGCCCGAGCTACCGCGAGATGATCGGAGGCTTCGGCTGGGTCGAGGTGCCCGCGCCGGCGCTCACGTTCGTAGTCTGGACAGTCGCGCTCGGCATGCTCGTCGCGCTCGCGATCGGACTGGCCCGCCGTGGCGCCGCGCTCGTGATCGCGGTACTGGCCGCCCTGATCGTCCTGGTGCCGGCGGTGCTCGAGTTCATCGAAGCCCGGCGCTTCGGGTTCGGTTGGCAGGGCCGGTACACGCTGCCGCTGGCGGTCGGCTTGCCGATTCTGTGCGGCTTCACGCTGGCTCAGGAACCGGCGCGCCGGCTGCCGCGGGGCCGCCTGACGATCGTGCTCGGCGTCGCGTTCGTCGTCGCGCACTTCCTCGCGTTCTGGCAGAACCTGCGCCGGTACACGGTGGGCATCGACGGGTCGCTCCTGTTCTGGTGGGACGCGTACTGGTCGCCGCCGGTGCCGTCGTTGCTGCTGCTCGTCGGGTACGCGGCCGTGCTCGTCGCGGTCGCGGTGTGGTTGTGGGGTGCGCGGGCCGACGACGATGCGGTCGTCGCCGAGAGCACGACCCCCGTGTAACCGCTCAGGTCCCCGGGTTGGAGTAGACGCGCTCGGGACGCAGCAGCACGGCCACCCGCCGCTCGGCGGCCATCACGCGGTCGTACTCCTCCCAGTCGTCGTGCGTGCCACCGGCGGCGCTGAACACGTCGCGGAGCACCTGCGGGACGCGGCCGGCGTCCAGGTCGTCGAGAGGGTCGTCGGGCCCGGCCAGGTCGACGGGGCCCTCGACGGCGACCCATTCCCATCCGGCGCGGAACACGACCGTCGCCCGGGGCCGGCGTCGCAAGTTCGCGTGCTTGCGGGTGTCGCCGGCGACGACGACACCGACGACCGCTTCCCCGGTCACCGGGTGCGCCAGCACGCCGGCGTTGGCAATCGAGGTCTGCGGCGATCCGTCTGCCCGTTGGGTGACGACCACGGCGAGGCCGTGATCACGGCGGGCGAGGTCGCGGACGTCGTCGATCGATGCCATCGCCCGCGAGCTTCGCGCGTCGGGACCGGTGCGAGACTGGACGCGCCATGGACGAGCTCGTCGCGTCGGCCGACGACGACTTCTGCTATCTCACGACGCACGGACGCGTCTCGGGGCGCCCGCACGAGATCGAGATCTGGTTCGCGCTCGACGGTCGAACCCTGTACCTGCTCTCGGGCGGCGGCGACCGGTCGGACTGGGTGCGGAACCTGCGCGTCGACCCGGACGTCACGGTGCGGGTGCGCGATGTGACCTACGCCGCGATGGCACGGATCGTCGACGACGGCGAGGAGTCAGAGCGGGGGCGCAGGCTCGTCTTCGAGAAATATCAACCTCGCTACACCGGAAGCCTCGAGCGCTGGCGGCGCGAGTCGCTCTTGGTCGCGATCGACGTGCGTCGGGCAGACTGACGCCGTGGCCATCGAGCTCGTCCCGTTGTGCACCGCGACGATCACGCTGGCGGATCCGATCGTGCTCCCCAACACGCCGAGCGGGACGCGGATCATCGTGGAAGTCGTCGACGCGGTCTACGAAGGCGAGCGGCTGGCGGGAAAGCACAAGGGAGTGGCAGCTGCCGACTGGATGACCGTCGGCCCCGAAGGAACAGGCACGCTCGACGTCCGCGGAACCCTCGAGACCCATGACGGCGCGCTCGTGTACGTGACGTACAGGGGCCGGCTCGACCTGTCGGTGCCGCCCGGGAGCGCGCCGACCTACGCCGCCCCGCTGTACGAGACCGGCGACGAGCGGTACGCGTGGCTCAACCGCATCCAGGCCGTCGCCAAGGGAAAGCTCGACGGCCAGACGCTCACGTACGAGATCGCCGAGGTGCGGTAGCCGGCGACAACGGTGACCAGACCGCTTAGCATCGGCGTCGTGCGGTTCTCGCTCGTGACCGTCTTCGTGAAGGACCCTGCCCCGCTGCGCGACTGGTACACGAGCAATCTCGGGCTCCGCGTGTCGTCGGAGACCCCGCGTTTCGTGCAGCTCGCCGACGAGGCCGGACGCCCATGCGTGGCGTTCCACGTCGGCGAGCCGATCGGACGGGCGGAGCACGTGCAGCTGCACTTCGAGGTGGACGACGTGGACGCGGAGTACGAGCGCCTTCGCGCCGCGAACGTGTCGTTCGACGAGCCGCCCGAGGACAAGCCATGGGGTTGGCGAGTGG
Organism: Actinomycetota bacterium; assembly: GCA_046727755.1. Taxonomy (GTDB): domain Bacteria; phylum Actinomycetota; class Acidimicrobiia; order IMCC26256; family JACDBD01; genus JALZAA01. The sequence continues at coordinate 1,088 of JBKPDG010000149.1, read as the reverse complement.
CCGCGCTCCGGGATCCGGCCGGGCACACGGTCGAGCTCGTGCGGCCGATCTGAGGCACTGGTCGAGTCAGTCGTAGATCGCCTCGAGGGCGGCATGCCCCGCGGCAACGGCGACGAGACAGGCGACGCGCTCGCCGTCGGGCGTGGCCACCAGCACCTGCCAGTACGCGCGGCGCGCCCGCCGGTCCCACCAGCGGGCGTCGTGCGCCCACGGTCCCGCCCACGCCGCGATCTCGCCCCCGTTGCCGGGGAGCGCCGCGCACCGCAGGTGCGCCGGGAGCGCAGACGGATCTCCTCGGCCCGACACGGTGACGACCTCGCCGGCGGCGTCGAGCAGCTCGGCGGGGGGCGGTGGATCGAAGACGCGCGCCGGCGCCGGGCCCGGGATCGCGCCCGGCCAGGGCGGAGCCTCGCGGACGTTGGCGCCCGGCGCCGGCACCGGGTCGAGAGGCCGGGCCGGCTCGCGCGGGTCGCCCCATGGCACCCACCGCACCCGCTCGCCCGGCGTGCGCCCGCCCTGGGGCACGGCCGTGACCACCGCGGGATGCCCGAGCATCCCCTGCACCCGGGCGAGCACGCGCCCGGCGCGATCGGCTGCCGCTGGATCGCCGCCCCAGAACCCGAGCTGGCGGCCGGTGGCGGGGAGCACCTCGTCCGGCACCAACCGCAGCAGCACGAGTCCGCCGGTCGCGAGCTCGTCGGGGTTCGCCCGTCGCCCGTCTCCGTCGTCCAGCTCGCCCGTGAGCCAGCCCTCGAGCTGCCATCGGACGCGCGCCGCCAGCGCCGCCGGGGTGAGCGCCCCTTCGTGACGCCAGCACCGGGCGAGCCGCTCGCCGTGCTCGGTCTCGGCCTCGATCATCACGCGCGTGCACGAGAGGCCGAGAGCATTGAGGCGCGCCATGAGCCGTTCGGCCAGGCCCTTGGCCGCGAAGGCCGCGGTCTCGACGCGGGCGACGGGCGGATCGAGCTCGGCGGTCTCGATGAGCTCGGGAGGAGGCGGCGCCGGCGGCGCGGCGTGCTCGTCGTCGCCGCGGGCGAGCCGGTGGGCACGCGCGCCTGCCGTCCCGAAGCGACCGAGCACGGCGCCGG